>NZ_BAAGTT010000017.1:0-1532 GCF_054781775.1 Spirosoma areae
CATACTGGTAGGGATGCACCAGATTCTGCGGGGGCCACAGAACGCCGTATGCGATGCGGGTAAGTTTCCCAAGCTGACCGATCTGGAACTGGGCTTTAGCCGGGATGGCTTCCACTGGCACCGGCCCGACCGACGGGGATTCATCCGGGCAGAGCGCACCGAAAACGCTTGGGACCGGGGATACATAAGGACTCCTACAGGTGTGTTTGTGGTATTAAAAGATTTCTTGGTTTTTCCTTACACGGGCTTCTCGGGGGTTGCCACCGACGGCACGAGAGGCAGTTACAATGGCGCCAGCATCGGGCTGGCTTTTCTGCGTCGGGACGGGTTTGCTTCGCTGGATGCCGGATCAAACGCAGGTACGCTTACCACCCGGCCCATCACCTTTTCTGGAAAGCACCTGTTCATCAATGCCTCCGTGCCACAAGGCACACTGCGGGCCGAAGTGCAAGACTTGTCTGGTAAACCTTTGTCTCCCTTCACATTGGAAAACAGTATACCCTTAACCGGGGACAGCACCCTGGCTCAGTTGCGGTGGCAGGCAGGAGCCGACCTGTCGGTGCTGCGGGGCCAGCCCGTGCGGCTGCATTTTGAGCTAACGGGTGGGTCCTTGTATGCCTTCTGGGTGAGTCAGGACGCAACCGGTCGGAGTGAGGGCTATATGGCAGCGGGAGGCCCGGGCTACACTGGCATCAGGGACACGGTCGGCAGAAACGCGTTGCAACCAAGTTCACGAAAACCGTTCATTCCATGAAAAGACGTCTCTTTCTTCAACAGACTGCCCGAAGTATTTTCTTTTCTCCCGCTTTTTTCCGCGCAAATAATTTTTCACTACTTCAAGGCAATTGGATAGAAAGGAATGGGGTAAAAAATGACCCCCTATACAATGGGATTGTACTGCCCGAAGTGTGGCCACCGAGGCATTTTTTGCCAGAATCCGAAGAACCCATGCCAGTGCCGTACTTGAAGAATCCACCCGCTGTGATTCCCATCGATGTGGGTAGGCAGTTGTTTGTTGATGATTTTTTGGTGGAGAACACAACCCTCAAGTTGAGGTTTCACCAGGCTAAAAAGTTTGAGGGCAACCCGGTTTACAAGCCGCAGAGCGCAGATGAGGTAGGGGGACCGGACGGGAAACGTTCGGTGGTGTACACAGGCCATGGGGGTGTTTTTTTCGATTGGAAGGTAGGCTTATTCAAAATGTTTTATCGAGCCGGCTGGCTGGGAGGATTGGCCATGGCTACCAGTCAGGATTTGGTTCACTGGCAGCGGCCGGACTTAGGTCTGGCTGGCGGTAACCTGCTCCTGCCTAAAGGACCTGCCTACTCTGGCGAGAAGCTCGTCACGGCGGGATCAGATAACAGCATCTGGCTGGATTTAGAAGCGGCTAACCCTAAGGAGCGGCTCAAGTTCCTGACTTGCTGGATGCACGTGCCTGCCGACCAAAGGCCCCGCCATACCACCCACACCCTGCACGTGTCGGATGGCAGGAACTGGTCGAAGGCCCACCCCACAGGAAAGTATGGTGATTA
>NZ_BAAGTT010000018.1:0-51172 GCF_054781775.1 Spirosoma areae
CATACTGGTAGGGATGCACCAGATTCTGCGGGGGCCACAGAACGCCGTATGCGATGCGGGTAAGTTTCCCAAGCTGACCGATCTGGAACTGGGCTTTAGCCGGGATGGCTTCCACTGGCATCGCCCTGACCGGCGGGGATTTATTCGGGCTGAACGGACAGAAGGCGCCTGGGACCGTGGATACGTTCATTCTGTCACAGGAGTATTCGGTGTACTTGGAGATAAACTCGTCTTTCCTTTCACGGCTTTTTCTGGGGTAGCTGCCGATGGCACCCGAGGATCCTATACCGGTGCCAGCATCGGGCTGGCTTTTCTGCGTCGGGACGGGTTTGTCTCCCTTGACGCCGGACCAGACACCGGCACGCTCACCACCCGGCCCATCACCTTTTCTGGAAAGCATCTGTTCATCAATGCTTCGGTGCCACGGGGTGTACTGCGGGCCGAGGTGCAGGACTTGTCTGGTCAGCCATTGGCTCCTTTCACGCTAGAAAACAGTATACCCTTCACCGGGGACAGTACCCTGGCTCAGATGCGGTGGCGGGGAGGAGAGGACTTGTCAGTGTTGCGGGGACAGCCGGTGCGGCTGCATTTTGAGCTAACGGGTGGGTCCTTGTATGCCTTCTGGGTGAGTCAGGATGCAACCGGTCGGAGTGATGGGTACGTGGCAGCGGGCGGCCCGGGCTACACCGGCAGCCGGGATACGGTCGGTAGAAACGCGTTGCAACCAAGTTCACGCTAATCGTTCATTCCATGAAAAGACGTCTCATTCTTGAAACCAACAAAAAACCAGTACTGGTGGCGATGCTTTTGCTTTGGGTACTGGAGGTAAACGCCCAGCGCACGCGCTACGATGTTGTCGTATACGGGGCCACGCCGTCGGGGGTGTTTGCCGCCCTCAACGCTGCCCGACAGGGGCATTCGGTGGCCCTTGTTGAAGAATATAAGCATATTGGCGGATTGATGACCGGCGGCCTGTCGTTTACCGATTTTCTGTCGCTCGAAGCCCTGGGGGGCACCTTCGACGAGTACCGGCTGCGGGCGCTGAACTATTACAAAACCAAGTATGGCCCCAACTCACAGCAGGTAGCCGATAGCTACCAGGGGGTCAATGCCGAGCCGCACGTCACGCTCACGTTGTTCCGGCAAATGCTGGGCGAGCAGCCGTCCATCGACGTGCTGACTGAACACCGGCTCACCAAAGCAACGACCGGGAAAACGGCGCAGGGCTTGACTCGAATCCAGTCGGCAACGTTTCAGGATTTGGCAAAAGGAGGCTCCCGCCAACTCTCCGGGATGGTCTTTATCGACGCCACCTACGAAGGTGATCTGGCTGTGGCCGCTGGGGCGCAGTATCGCATCGGGCGGGAGTCGCGAAGCGAGTACTGTGAACGGTTCGCCGGACATATTTTCTCGAAAAGCGGGCAGGTATTAGCGGGCAGCACCGGCGAGGGCGACAAGCGGGTGCAAGCTTACAACTTCCGGATTATCATGACCGATTCGGCAGCTAACCGCCAGGTGGTCGAGAAGCCCGCCAATTACGACCGGGAACGTTACCTGCCCATCGCAAAGGTGTTTTCGAGTGGCAAAGTCAGCCACGTCTTTACCCAGGATGCTACAGGCATTCTGCGAGTGCAACCCCTGGTGAACCGCAAGGCCGACATTAACGATATCAAAAACGCCCCCGTCCGCATGTCGTCGTTGGGTAAAAACTACGACTACCCCGATGGTAGTCCTGATGTGCGAAGTCGGATCATTCAGGAACACCGGGAGCATATTCTGGGAATGATTTATTTCCTGCAAAACGACGAAAGCATTTCCCTCGCGGTTCGGCAGGAGGCACAGGTGTGGGGGTTGGCCAAAGACGAATTTACGGATAACGACAATTTCCCGTATCGGCTTTACATCCGAGAGGCCCGCCGGATTATAGGCGATGTTGTGTTTACGGAGCATGATACCTACCAGGCCCCGCATTCTATTCGTAGTGTGCTGAATCCCAACGCCATTGCCATCTGCGACTACGCGCTCAACTGCCACGGTGTTTCGGCTCCCGGTCCGGTATATGCCGACATGACGGAGGGCGATTTCAATAACCTCCCCTCGCCTTTTCAGATTCCTTACGGCGTGATGCTGCCCAAAAAGTTCGACAACCTGCTGGTGCCCGTCGCGATTTCATCAAGCCACGTTGGTTTCTGTGGGATTCGGCTGGAGCCAACCTGGTCATCGCTGGGGCAGGCGGCAGGGCTGGCCGCTCATTTGAGCCTTAAAAACGGAAATTCGGTGGCGAGCGTAAATGTGGGTGATTTACAGGCTCTTCTGCGTAAAAATAAGGCCCAACTCATCTACGTGAACGATGTCGGGGCCGATTCGCCTTACTTCGAGGCCGTGCAGTATTTTGGCGGTAAAGGCTTTTTCCATGACCTGTATCCGTTGGAGGAAATCAACTTAGTGCCGTTGAAAATAATAAAGTTACAGTACCGGGATGCGGCTCTGTATCACGGCATCGAACCCCAAAAACCATTGGACGAAACGCTGGCTAAAAACTGGATCAGTAAATTGCCCGCTCCGAAACGCGCCGGAGCCACGCAGCTTTATGCATCCCGCAACTGGAATCGGGGCGAGTTTCTGAACGCCTTATTTGCCCAAACCAACTCATCCGTAAAGTAAACGACCATGCTCAATCGCCGAACTTTCCTCAAAGCCGGGGCCTTCACATCACTATCGCCCCTCATTCCCGAACAGGAGTGGGCCACCAACACCGTTCAGGAGCCAAAGCGCGACCTGCCCTTAGTGAAAGAGACCGACGTGATTGTTTGTGGCGGTGGGCCCGCCGGTTTTGCCGCTGCGCTGAGTGCTGCCCGAAGCGGTGCCAAAACGACACTTATCGAAGTACACGGCTGTCTGGGTGGCGTCTGGACGGCCAGTTTATTGAGCAACATCATTGATTTTGAGGGGAAGCCCGGCATCATGAAAGAACTCACCGACCGGCTCGATGGCAGCGACGCCCAGTACACGGCCAAGAAATATGATGCCGAGTACATGAAGTGGACCCTCGACCAGATGTGTCAGGAAGCGGGCGTTGAGGTGCGGTTGCACACCCGCGTAACGGCCGCCTACCGGGATAAAACCAACAAAATCGACTACATCGCCACCGAAAGTTTTTCGGGCCGCGAAGCCTGGAAAGCAAAGGTGTTTATCGACACCACCGGCAACGGCGAATTGGCCGCCCGCGCCGGTTGCGGTTTCGATGTGGGAGAACCTGGAACGGGCAAAACCCAGCCCATGTCGCTGATGGTCATTCTGAGCGGTCTGAACGAAGAATCGTTGGTCAAAGCGGGGTATATCAAAGGGCCGGGCAAAGAAGGCAACTCCTCGGAGCAGGCCAAACGAATGCTGCACGCCGAGATTCTGAAAGCGGGCATCGACGCCAGCTACACCATGCCTACGCTGTTTGCCATCCGACCCGACATGGTCGCCCTGATGGTCAATCACCAGTACGGTGTCTCGGCGATGGATGCCCAGGCCATCACCAAAGCCACGCTGGAGGCTCGCAATGAGGTGAACCGCATCATCGAGGCTCTGCGAAAGCTGGGTGGTTTGTGGGCAAACACCCGCATTATAACCTCGGCGGCTCAGATTGGCATTCGCGAAGGCCGACGGATTCATGGCATTTACACGCTTACCAAAGACGATCTGATACGGGGGGCGCAGTTCGAGGATGGCGTGTGTCTGGTCAAGTTCGTGGTCGACATTCACTCGCTGCTGAAAGGCGAAGGGGGTGGCTACGGCCGTGGTGGTGTGACCATGAAACCCTATCAGATTCCACTGCGGTCGCTGATTGCTAAAGACGTGAACAACCTGATGATGGCGGGCCGCTGCATAAGCGGTGATTTTTACGCCCACGCCAGCTACCGCGTCACGGGCAACGCCGTGCCGATGGGCGAAGCGGCCGGTAAAGTAGCGGCCAAAGCGGCTCTGACAAGTCAACTCCCTAAAGAGGTAAGCTGGCGCGATATGTAATCTTACACAGAATCAAGTGGTTTCGTTGGTACACTAATCTGCACAAAAAGCCGCGTCCTAATTCAATGGCTGAGGCTTTTTTGATAACTATTTATTTTGGCACAGTGAGTTAGAAGGGGAATTAAAATAATGCTTCGCTCCCCATTCACATCCTTGGCCAGTCCAAGTCAGAATCGGAGGTTTAAGTGAACGATTTTGTTGACGGTTGTTTCTGACGTAAATCATTCATTGATAGCAAAATAACGAGTTCATTAAATAGCATTCTATACCTTATTAGTGGACGAAAACGGCCAGTTGAGTAGGGGAGGGCTGTACCGATAAAAACGGGAAAGTTGTGTAAAGAAAACGCGACGTAACCTGTATCAGAAGCCTGACAAGGGGTTATCAAGCTATTTTTTGGCTGAAGGAAACATAGCAGTACTGTACGTCAATAATCACTTGTTTTTGTTTACGGGTTGTCGAGCAATTTAACCTTCTATCCGACTTTTTCAACAGCGTTGACCACTTCTTCACCTATCCGGTTGTCCACTGTCTGAACGGTCAGCAGATGATCGGGATGGGTGGTTTCCAGGGCGAAGCTGTCGAGTGGCTCAAGGGCGTTGAGCAGGGGCGTTACGGCCGCTACGCCGTCTGAATCCGTACTATTGGTTTTGAACGTCAGTGTTTTCAAGGCTTTAACGAACTACTAATTGGGTTGCGACTGGTTACGCTCGATGCGGTCTTTTACGTACAGCTCCTGCACGATCACCAGCAAGACGGCAACCAGCGGAGAAGCAAACAGCACCCCCATCAGGCCGACTAAAAAACCCAGCAGCACCTGCCCCAACAGCAGCAGGGCCGGGGGAACCGACACGAATTTTTTGTCAAGCAGGGGCGTCAGTACGTACCCTTCCAGCGACTGGACGCCCATGTAAAGGGCAAAGACAGAGAGGGCCTGACTCGACCCCTGCGGAAAAGCAACCAGCAGTGCCGGAACCAGTGCAATGTAGGGGCCGAGGTTAGGGATGAAATTCAGCACCCCGGCAATGATGCCCAGCACAATGGCGAAGGGGGTACCCAGCAGGGCCAGCCCCACTCCCGTGGTAACGCCCACCACAACCATCGTGATCGACCGGCTGATAAACCAGTTCTTCAGCGTCTCATAACACTGGTTCATCACGCCCAGCAGCCGGGCGCGGTACGAGGGCGTGAACAGCCGGACAAAGCCCTTCCGGTACGTACCCGGACTGGCCGCTAAGTAGATACCCGTAATCAACACGATCAGGACGTTGATGAAGCCTCCCAGCGTACCTGATACTACCCCCGTCACCTGCGAGAGGATGCCCTTGCCCGGCCCACCGGGCGAGAACAGCGTTATCGGCTGCTGCGGGATGCCGTCCAGCAGCCGCTGCCCCACCGGCGACTGTTCCAACTGCGTTTTTAGGCGAGCCACCGACTGCGGTAGCGACTGCGTTAGCTGGTCGGCCTGTCGGCTGACGGTTGGGGCCAGTATCCAGATGGTGCCCGCCACGATACCTACCAGCAACAGCAGGACCACACTTAACGAAAGACCATACGAAAGGGGCGTTTTCCGGCTAACGAAGTGACTGAGGGCGCTTAGGACAACGGCAGCCGCGATACCGCCAAATACCAGAAAGAAAAAATTGGCCGCGTAGCCAATCAGCAGAAATAAGGCAGTGACCAGCAGACCGATAAAGACGGCGGTTGCCACCCGACGGACAAACGAAAATTCTCTACTCATGCTTTCTAACCGTTTGACAGGTCTGCCAAACAGGTGGCGGGCGAGACGTGATACCTGTTTGGCAACCTAATGTCATGTATTACCTGGTCGCTTACGTTCAGCCGCTTAGCCTGCTACCGCCTGGTCCTGGGAAAATACCTGTCACCAGCAGGTATCTAAACCGAGTGTGGTCTCCGGGCTGATTATGCCTGAGCGAATGCTTGATAATGAGGCCGAATGGACAATACCGGCACGTTGGCGTGATTGATAATCTGTTGGACAAACGGCCCGAACAATGAGTATTGGCTGACCGCATTGGTGTCGGCGGTGACAACAACCAGGTCGGCGTGTCGTTCACTGATCTTTTGCTGAATGGCATGGGTTACCGAATCCGTTTTCAGCAAAAGGACCTCTCCGTTGATTTCGTCGTGCATCAACTGGCTCTTCAGGGTGTCCACAACGCTGGTTAAAATTTCGTTTTTCAGTTCATCGTACCGGTCAAATAAGCCCAGAACAGTCAGATGAGCATTGTTCTTGAGACTATTGGCGCGGGTAATATCGTATTTCTCAATAGACCCCGGAATCGGCCGAACAGGAAAGATAATTTCGTTAAAATCGGTCCATTTCCGGTGATTTGGAACCGTCAGCACGGGGCATTGGGCTGTCTCTACAACGCGGTACGCTTCTGAACCCATGAAATAGGCGCGAATCCCGGATGCACTGTGGGTGCCCATCACAATAACGTCAGCGTTAAATTCATTAGCTGCCTTCACAATCGTATCGCAGACCACTCCCGTCCGGCATTCAATCGAACAATGAACGGAATGGGTGGTTGACATGGTTTCTGCCAGGTTTTGCAACCGCATGATTTCAACCTCCGTTACCGCTTCGTTCGATGGGTCAAAACCGTCATCATCCTTCCGGGGAATGAACCCCTGCCGGGAATTTTTTACGTGAAGCAACCGTATTTCGGCACCATGACGCCCGCTCATGGCCACGGCCAGATCCAGCGCATTGAGTGACGTATGACTGTAATCAATGGGAACCAGAAGTTTTTTTAAGGTTAAATTTTCCATAATTATTGGTGTTTAGTGCGTAAACGATAAACGTATTGTGCCCGACAGGTAACATAATTCGGAACATCTGAACAGGTTCCGGCTCAATGCTTAATGTCAGCCCACCCTTAGTCTCTACTCATGGTTTCTGACCGTTTGCGCTGACCATCGTCTGCGATTTAACCGGGGGACGCGACGTAAGGCCTGACCCGGCCGCCTGTGGTTCGAGCAGCACCACCGTGTGCGGATACGGCATATCAATCCCGGCTTTGTCGAGGGCCAGCTTAATACCCGTTGCCACCTTGTCACTCACCTTCAGGGCGTTGGCCTGCTGCGACTCCACCCAGAAATAAACCGTCAGATTGACCGACGAACCCGCCAGCTCCGACACGTAGACCCAGGGGACGGGGTCGTTCAGTACCCCGTCGACACCCGTCAGCACCTTGTAAATCACCTGGCGGGCTTCCTCGATGGAATCGGGATAACCGATGCCCACCACGAACTTCAGTCGCCGTATGTCGTAGGCCGTGCGGACGAGGATTGAGCTGGTATACACATCGCCGTTGGGCAGAATCACCCGTTCGCCGTCGTAGGTTTTGAGCCGGGTCGAGCGCATGTTGATTTCTTCAACGGTGCCCTCAAAGTCTTTTAGCCGAATCTGATCGCCTACTTTAAAGGGGCGACGCCAGAGAATGAGGAGCCCGGCGAAGAAATTTTGCAGGATGTCTTTGAAGGCGAAGCCGATGGCCACCGACGTAATGCCCAGCCCGGCAATGATGTCGCCGGGTTTGAACGACGGAAAAATAACGACGCAGGCCGCCAGAAAGCCGAAAATGGAGATGAGCGTACTGACGATGCGGCTGACTAAGTTGGCCAGCGTATCGTCGATGGCGTGGCTCTGCACGGCTACCTTATTGATGATTTTTTTGACCAGCTTGCCCAGCATCCAGAAAAACACAAACACCAGCGTCCCCACGATGATATAAGGCAGGCGCTCGGCGGTGCCTTTGCCGAAGTCGCGCACGGTGCGCCAGAACAGCGTAGCACCGTCGCTGAGAGTGAACGGGGGCTCGGTGAGCCGACCGGGTTGCTGAAGGGCCTGTAGTAATAGCATTGGGTTGCGTGAAAACGCGCTTCAAGTCCGTTAACTTAATTGACAGCCGTGCCGGGCAGGATGGGCGCGGGCGAGTAAAACATAACCAGCGTTCCTAGCCGCCGGTTGGGTGCCGTTACCGGAGCCGACAGTTCGTAGGGCCGCTTTTCGTTGAAGTAAACAGCCTGCTGCCGGAGCAGAGAAACCGAAAAACGGCTACCAAAGGGGATATCCTGATTTTTCCTGTTGGTTGAAATCAACACCTTACCCGCCGGATCGACCAATAACACTTCCTTTACGCCCCGGTCTTTCACCAGCGTGTTGAAATATTCGTTGATTTCGCCCGGCTTATCCTGGAGCATGGCGTTACGCACGGCCCAGACGAACGCTTTCATGCCAAACGTGAGCTGCTGGCGGTCGTTGGCCAACTGGTTTTGCCGGACGGTCTGTCGCATCATCGTGCGTTCCTGCTCGAACTGCCCGGCCAACTGCCAGTTGCGGTAGAGCAGGTAGCCCCCGCCAACGATCAACAGCATGATGATGCCATACAGAAAAATTTTAGGATCAAGAGCGGGCTTCGAGGGGGTAGCCATAGAAGAAGTAGGTGATTGCGTTATCAAAGCAGGTCTTGGTAAAGGCGATTGACTACGGACGTTTGGTCGCCAACACTTCGGTACCGCCCGGATACTGGGTTTCGGGACTGTCTTCCGCCGTGACGAAAATGCGGTTTGGATCGGCCACCGCCGTGGCGCTCAGGCTGGCATCCAACGATTTGGAGCGGGGTTCGAGTAGCCCTAATTTTTTGATGGTGTTCCGTTCCGACTCCATCCAGACAATGTAGGTACGTCCGGGGGGCGTCAGCCGGTCGGCGGGTGCCAGATTCCGCACGTCGACCTTCACGACGTAATTCTGGTTTTTATCGCGCTTTACCTGAACCTTGCCGCTGGCGGCCGGGACAACCGACGAGGGCAGAAAGTTCATCGACGGGGTGCATGACTCCAGCAGCAGGGTCAGCACGAGGGCGGAAACGATAGTCTTCATTATTCATACCATTTTGAGTTCACTGCCATACAGTTCACTATGTAGCACAAAAGTCGGTTGACCAACTTAGGAAGTGCTTACAGCGGACTTAGAATCTGCTTAGAGACCGGCTCCCACCCGTTCAGATGATTAGCCGGACGCCACCCAGTTCTTCGACGCGGTATTCGAACCGCTGGCTCGGCGAACCGATAAACATGAAGTTGGTGGGTATGTGCCATGTTTCGCACAGTTCCTCGATGAGTTCAGGCCCGAAGTGCCCCTGAATTTTTTCGTACGAAATGGCAATGTCGGGGTAGGCCCGGTCAAGGGTTTCGATGTCGCGGTGCAGGTTGGGCGGGGCCTGAAAATGCTCATTCTCAACGGTTACGATGCGGAGTCGGTTGGTTTCTTCGTTCTCCTGAATGTAAATCATCACCCGGTTCAGGGAAGCAATGTCATCGCCCTTCGAGAAAAAAACGAATTCCTGGTCGTTAATTTCCTTAATGTGCCGGTTAGTCCAGTGCGTAAACCGTTCGATGGTGCGCTTCAGAGGGCGGAACATATACAGAATCACCGACAGCAGCCCCGTCAGCAACAGCGAGCGGTTCATCATGATGAGGGCTATCAGAAACGTCGGCACAAAATATTCCGCAAACACCCAGACGTACTGCGGGTTCAGCAGCACGTTGCCGAGCAGCCCGGTGCCAACAGCCAGCAGGGCCAGCAACACCCAGCTAACCGGCGCTTTTTCGGGGCGGGGCAGGCGTTTGCGCCGGAGTTTGAGCAGCAGGTTCCCAACACCGAACAAACCCATCACGGCCAGAAATGAGAGCGTGTACACCCCCGCCAGGGCCTGTAAATTACCCCCGGTCGTGAGCAGCACCGCTACGCAAAGGATGAAGAATAGGGTCAGAATGTAGTACGGAGCCTGCCGGTTGTTTTCGATCAGCAGCACCTGCGGAAAAATCCGGTCTAAGGTCATGCGTTTGATCAGGCCGCTCACGCCCACGAACGAGGTTAACACGGCTCCGCTCAACACCAGCACGGCATCGACCGATACCAGCGTGGCCAGCCAGGCACCGCCCGATTGTTCACCCATGAACGCCAGCAGCGACTGCTGGTGATTGGCGACCTCGCCAATGGGCAGGATACTCAGCGCAAACAGCGCAATCAGCGGGTTGAACACGGTTACGATGATCCACATGTTCCGCAGCGTTTTCGGAAACACGCCCCGTTCCTGCTCCTCCACGTAGTTGGCCGAACTCTCGAAGCCTGAAATGCCGAGCATAGCCGCCGAAAACCCCGCAAACAACTGAAACGACAGGCTGTGGCGTGAGGGAGCCGCCATATTGACCGTAAGCTGCCCGATGCCATTTTGCAGTACATACCAGCCGCACACCACACACAGCAGAGTGAGCGTAACGAGGTGAAAAATAAAAATGACCACGGCGGCTTTGGCGGATTCTTTCAGCCCCAGCAGATTGAGCAGAAAAAACAGAAACAGCAGCCCGATGGTGGCCCAGATAATGGGCAGCGCGGGGCTAAACGAGGCCGCGTAATGCATGGCTTCATTGGCCGAAATAACACTCGTCGCCACGTAGGATAGAATGGTCAGGCAGGCCGCCAGCGAAGCCATTGATTTGTTGGTCGAGTTGAGCAGCACGTTGTAGGCTCCGCCGTTGAGCGGCAAGGCCCCCACCACCTCACCGTAAATTTTACGGAACAAAAACAGCGTACCACCCACCAGCAGCAGCGATACCCAGGCGTACTGACCGGCGTAGAGAATGCTCAGGGCCGACACGTACAGGCAGGACGAACTGATGTCGTTGCCGCAGATGGCCGACGCGGACATCTCGCCCAGTTTAGGATGTGCTTTCATAGAAAATTGGCTATACCGCCCAAGTTGTTTTTAGGGTGTCGTACAGCTCACGTACCTGCTGCTTTTCGTAATCCGTGGTCAGCGTCCGGTTCGCGTAGTCCATCAGCAGCCGGGCCTGTTCGCCAAGCACAGGTTTTCGGTCGGGCGAACAGGCAGCATCGGCGGCTACCGCCAGTGCCCGCAGCAACCGCCGGAACACGGCATGGTTGCCCCTGGCGTTGATGCGGGGCAGGTCGAAGGCCAGCCGCACGTACGTCTCGAAATCACTGGTACGGGCCAGTATGCGGAGGTGCTGCCCATCGGAGCGGAGCCGGGCCGGAAACTCGCGCCGGGCCAGTCGCCCGATGATGGACCCAAGGTAATCAATCGCCATAATGGCCGTCGTGGTATCGTTGATACCGGGCGAGAGCGCTTTCAGGATGATATCCACCAATTGCTGAATGCCGAAGGCCACGTCCTGCTCGACGTTCCGGTGCCGCCCGATACTCACAAAATCCAGCAGGTCGTCGGGCCAGTCGGCCTCGTCGGGGTCGGAGCGTTCCATACCGCTGCGGACGCTGAAGAGCCGCGTCCCTTCGTTCACGAACGCGCCCATATCGCGCTCGATCCGCAGTACCACCCGGTGCCGGGTAGCCCAGCGCAACAGCCCGTCCGTGTCGATGCGCTGCAGGTAGCCCGTCTGGTCCGACAACACCGGCATCCAGCCGGTTTCTTCGTCGCTGTAGCGCAGGGCCGCTTCGGCCTTCGCCGGGTTGTCAATGGGTTGGCCGAAGCGGTCGGGAAATAGCTCGCTAATGGCCTTGCCGGTTTCGTGGAAGATGTGCCGGACAATGGTGCCCGTCTGGAGCGACTCGGCAATGTGGTGAATAAAGAAGATGAGCGCGGCCACGCCCCCCAGTGCCAGCATCAATCCGGCCAGCACGGCTGTGGCCGGTACAAACTTCTGCTCGTCGGTGCCGCGAATCGTCCCCAGCACAATCAGACAGTAGGAAAAGACACCCACGAAATACCCCATCACGACCTGATTGACCCGGTCGCGCATGAAGTTGCGCAGTACGCGGGGGGAGTACTGACTGCTGACCTGCGAAATGGTCGAGAGCGTGAGCGAAAACGCCAGAGCTGCCACGGTGAGCATGGACCCGGCAATGGCCGTGAGCATCCCCCGCGACCCCTCGGCCCCCACTCCGAACAGCAGCGGAAACCGTTTGGCCCCATTGAAAGAGGTTTTGCTGTCGAATTCAATCAGGCCATAAGCCAGCCCGAACGCGCTCAGCACCAGCAAACCCGGCACAAACCAGAGCGATTCGCGCAGCAACTGCCAGTATTGACGAAGGCGGGTAAGCATCTGAACGGCGAAACGTTTTTTTGTGAAGTACGAAGGGTGTGACGCAAGTTAGCCAATCAGTAACTGCCGCTCACTGTCAGCGCACAATCGGCCCTTTATTAACTACCCGCTGCAATACCTTGTTGATCGAATAGACCACGCCGTTGGTGGTTCGTATATTAGCTTGCACTACGTCGGCAACGGTGCCGCGCCCGTCCTTTATGGTGAGGTTGTCGCCCTGTTTGTGAACGACTAAAATCTGACCCGTCAGGTTGGTGAGCGTCTGGCCATCCCTGAGTTGGTTGGTAGTCAGTCGGCCTTTCACCACGTGATACGCCAGAAACTGAATCAGCCGCTGTTTGCCCGACGGCAGCAGTAATTCCCGGAGATCAGACTCCGACAGTACCGAAAAAGCCGCATTGGTCGGCGCAAATACGGTGTACTGCGTTTTACCCGCTGCCTGTTTGGTCAGTCCTGAAGCTTTTAGCAGCCGGAGCAGGGTCGTATGGTCGGGCGACTGCGGCAGACTTTTGGCCAGCGTCATATTGGTTTTCACCCCACTCGCCCGCAGCGTATCGGTCGGTGAGCTGGTGGAGGCCGTTGGGGTCTGGGCCATTATCGCCCCGCCCAGCAGCAGGCCGACAAAACAGCCGATTAGCATAAGTCGTCGTGTCATAGGAGTAGAATATAGGCAACAAAGCCCTTCAGCGTATCGGCCAAAGGGCTTCATTGCGTGAAATAGGTGGTCCGTTAAGCGGCCATAGCCATCATGTTGCGGCAGGCCTCGGCACACCGGCGGCAGGCTTCTGCGCACTCGCGGCAATGGTCGTGCATCTGGGCGTGTTTTTCGCACTCTTCAGCGCAGGCATCACACACCTGGGCGCAGAGTTCGCAGACTTGGTGGGCAAACGGGCTGTCGGAAGCCATGAATGTAACGGATGTGTAGCACAGCTTAGCGCAGTCGCGGTTGAGCCGGATGCAGTTGGCCAGCATTGGCAAATGGTTCGTTTCGCGTAGGTCGGCCTCGAAGCAATTGTCGCACGAAACGCCACAGGCCTGGCAGGCATCAATGCAGTCCTGATACTTCTGAGCAATCATAATATTAAGGGTTGAGTAAAGTAAATTGTTGTCTTTCGATAACCCCCTGTAGCCGATAGAGTTTTTATATAATTTACCCGATTCTTTACGGTATTTCCGTCTGCGATGCGCCGGTATATTCATAAGTGTCTCACTATCAGAAAGTTTACCGCAGAAATGACAGGTCGCTATTCAAACAACCCTTTCTTTAATGAGTTAGAACATTGCAACAGTTTACGCCACAACATGATGCACCCTGAGCAACAGACTGCCACAATGCAAAAAAGTCATTACCCCAGATTCATGACGATGCTGGGCATTTCGTTCCTGATTATGTACGCGGTCATGTTTCTGAACGTGGATAGCATCGACCACGTATACATCAGTCTCACTCGCACTTATATATCGCTACTGATGGTGTCGGCGATGGCTCTGCTCATGCTGGGTATGATGGGCAAGATGTACCCCGACAAACGGATGAATACTCTCATCATCACGGCCAGTATTTCGGTCTTTATCGGAACGCTGGTTTTGCTTCGCAGGCAGACCTTCGTGGGCGACCACCAATGGATGAAGGCCATGATTCCGCACCACTCGTCGGCCATTCTGACCAGCAAACACGCCACCCTCAACGACCCCGAGGCCAAACAACTCTCGGTGGAGATCATCAAGGCGCAGGAGGCAGAAATTGCCAACATGAAGCGGCTGCTGGATAAGCTGGACCGATAGATTTCTGTCCTGCCCCACGCTATTCCCAGCCGCCCCCCAGCGCCCGGTACAAATCCGTCAGCGACAGAAACTGGGCCTGCTTGGTGTTGATGAGTGCCAGTTCGGCTTCCAGTACGTTGCGCTGGGCCGTAATTACTTCTAAGTACGTGGCATAGCCGCTGCGGAACAAATCGTTGGAGATGTTCACGGCGTTGGTCAGCGTTTGCACTTCCTCGGTCTGCAACTCGGCTACCTGCCGGTAATTCTCCACGCCCCGTAAACCCGTCGTTACTTCGCTGAAGCCATCGACGATGGTTTGCCGGTAGCGGTAAAACGCTTCGCGGCTCTGGGCCACCGACCCCCGGTAGTTGGCCCGAATAAACCGCCGGTTGAACACCGGGACCGATAGGCCGCCCAGCAGCCCGACCGCCACCGACGCGGGGTTAAGTAACGTACCCAGCCGGAACGAGTTCAGCCCTGCGTAGCCCGTCAGGTTCAGGCTGGGCAGGAATTCGGCCCGTGCTACATCAACGTCCACGTTGGCGGCCTGTAGGTCGAGTTCGGCCTGCCGGATGTCGGGTCGGCGGAGCAGCATCTGCGCCGGTAGGCCCGTCTGGACCTGACCAGGCAGTTCGCGCTCCTGCAACGACCGGCCCCGCGCAATGGGCTGCGGGTAGCGGCCCAGCAGGCGGTTCAACTGATTTTCGGCTTTAATGATCCGCTGGCGCACCTGCCCCTGCCGACTGCGGGTGTTGAGCAGTTGGGCCGCAAACTGTTGCACGGCCAGTTCCGTCACGCGCCCGGCCTGTTTCTGTACCCGCACTAATTCCAGCGCGTTGCTCTGGTAGGTGATGTTTTTCTGGATAATTTCCATCTCTCCATCCAACGCCAGCAGGGTGTAATACTGCCGGGCAATTTCGGCCACCAAACCCGTAATCACGGCCTGACGATCCCGTTCGGAACCCAGCAGCCGCAGGTACGCGGCTTTGCGCCGATTGCGGAGCTTGCCCCAGATGTCGACCTCCCAGGTACTGCGGGCACCCACAAAAAAGTCGGGCGTGGGGTTGGGAATGAGTAGGTTGCCCTGCACGTTGTCCGACAGGTTGGTATCGTAATTACCGACGCCGTTGAGCGTGTTGCGCCCGTAACGGTCTACCCCGGCGGAGGCTGCCAGACTGACCTGCGGAGCCAGAAATCCCCGGCTGTAGTCGAAGGTAGCCCGCGCCTGTTCAATACGCTGCGTAGCGATACGAAGGTCCAGATTACCCGATAAGGCCGTGTCGATGAGGGCTGTGAGGTTGTCGTCGCCGAAGAAGGTGCGCCAGTTCCGGCCCGCAATCCCGACCGAATCGGTTTGACCGCCAAAGGCCACCGGCACGGGCCGGGCTGTGGGCGAAACGGGCAACGCCGGTTGCAGGGATTTGATCGTCTGGCAACCGCTTAGGAGCAGCGCGAGGAATACCCCCAACCCCCTAAAGGGGGCTAAATTCGTCGGAGTAAAAGCCCCCTTTAGGGGGTTGGGGGTATTCTTACGAGTTAACGGGACTTCCATTGACATGTTGTTGCGTGGACACTGACGTTGGTTCGGCGGGCTGGACCGGAGCAGAGTGGCCCGATAAGCCGTCGCCCGGGGTTGGTTTTGAACCGAATCGTTCGCCGAGTTTAGTGAAGAAAACAAACAGGCCGGGAATGAGCAGCAGGCCAAACACGGTGCCGGTGAACATCCCCCCGGCAGCAGCCGCGCCGATGGAGCGGTTGCCCAATGCCCCCGCCCCCGACGCAATACAGAGCGGAATCAGTCCTGCAATGAAGGCAAACGAGGTCATCAGAATCGGGCGCAGGCGGGATACGGCCCCTTCTATGGCGGCTTCGACCACCGGCAACCCTTCTTTGTAGCGCTGGTTGGCAAACTCCACAATCAGAATGGCGTTTTTGCCCAGCAAGCCAATCAGCATCACTAAGGCCACCTGCGCGTAGATGTTGTTTTGCAAGCCCATGAGCTGAAGCAGTGCAAACGAGCCGAAGATGCCGGTCGGCAGCGACAGCAGCACCGACAGTGGCAGCAAGGTACTCTCGTACTGCGCCATCAGCAGGATATAGACGAAGACCAGACAGATGACGAATATGTACAACGCCTGGTCGCCCGACAGAATCTCCTCCCGCGTCATGCCCGACCATTCGTAGCCGAAGCCTTTGGGCAACGTCTGTTTGGCCACCTCCTGAATCGCTTTAATGGCATCGCCACTGCTGTAGCCGACCGTGGCCTCGCCGTTAATCATGGCCGAGGTGTACATGTTGTAGCGGGTCAGTTGCTCGGGACCATAGACGCGCTCTAAGCGGATGAAATTGGCGTAGGGTACCATCTCACCCTGCTCGTTTTTGACCCGCATACTCAGCAGATCGTCGGGTTTGGTGCGGTAGCGGGGATCGGCCTGCACCATGACCTTGTACATCTGCCCGAAGCGAATAAAGTTCGACGCGTAGTAGCTGCCCATCAGCGTTTGCAGGCTGCTCATGGCGTTATCAATGGAAACGCCCTGTTGAGCCGCTTTCTCCTGATCGACGTGCAGCAGGTACTGCGGGAAACTGGGATCAAAGCTGGTGAACGCGCTGCCGATTTCGGGCCGGTTCTTCAAGGCGGCAACGAAATTCTGCGACGTAGTGGCCGTTTTTTGCAGGTCGCCACTTTTGCCCCGGTCGAGCAGCCGCAACTCGAAACCGCTGGCGTTACCAAAGCCCGGCACGGTGGGGGGCGGAAAGAACTGAATCGTTGCGTCGGTGATGGTTCGGGTCTTTTCTTCGAGCCGGGCAATGAGCGTTTGCATCGACTCGGGCCGTTCGTCCCAGGGTTTTAGGTTAATCATACCCATACCGTACGAAGCCCCCGCGCCGTCGGTCAGCAGGCTGTAGCCCGCCAGCGTCGATACGTTCTCGACGGATTCTTCTTCTGAGGCTACGGCTTCAATGGCATCTAGCACCCGCTCCGTGCGCGAAACGGTGGCTCCGGGCGGGGTGGTCACGCTGACGTAAATCATGCCCTGGTCCTCGGTCGGAATAAAGCCGCCCGGCAGGATGGTCGCCAGTCCCCACGTACCCAGCACAAACACCAACAGCAGCCCCCAGGTTACGACACCCCGGTTGACGATTCGTCGCAGTACGCCCTGATAGCGACTCGCCAGCGATTCGTAACCCCGGTTGAAGCGGGTGAAAAATCGACCCAGCAGTCCCTTTTTCTCACCGTGCATGGGCCGGAGCAGCAGAGCGCACAGGGCGGGCGTGAGCGTCAGGGCGTTGACCCCCGAAATGACGATGGCGATGGCCAGCGTCAGCGAGAACTGCCGGTAGAAAATGCCCACCGGCCCCGACATAAACGCTACGGGCAAGAACACCGCCGACATCACCAGCGTGATCGAGACAATGGCTCCGGCAATGTCACCCATAGCGGCAAAGGTGGCCTCGCGGGGCGACAGGTGGACGCCCGCGTCCCCGGCCGAATGCGGCCCGGTCTCTTCCATTTTGGCGTGAACGGCTTCGACCACCACAATGGCGTTATCGACCACGATCCCGATGGCCAGCACCAGCGCGAAGAGCGTGAGCAGGTTGATCGAAAAGCCAATCGCACTCATAAACGCGAACGTACCAATGAGGGCCACCGGCACCGCCAGCGCACAGATGAGCGTAGACCGCCAGTCCTGCAAAAACAGGAATACGATGAGAAACACCAGGATAAAAGCCTCGAACAGCGTGTGCAGCACTTCATCAATCGACGCGTCCAAAAACCGCGACACGTCGTAGGCGTAGTTGTAGGTCATGCCCGGCGGGAACGAGCTTTCTTTCAGTTCGGCCATGCGCGTTTTCACGTTGGCAATCACGTCGCGGGCGTTGGAGCCGGGCCGTTGCTTAAGCATGATAGCCGCCGAAGGACGACCGTCCGTTTTCGACAATACGCTGTAATCCTGTGAGCCAAACTCGATGTCGGCCACGTCGCGCAGCCGCAGCAGTGACCCGTCGGGATTGGTGCGCAGCACGAGGTTTTCGTACTGCTTCGGCTCGAAAAACTTACCCGTGTAGCGCAGCACGTATTGCAGCGTTTGCGGGTCGCGGTCGGCGCTTTCGCCCGCTTTGCCGGGGGCGGCTTCCACATTCTGCCGCCGGATAGCGGCCACCACCTCATCCGCCGACACTTCGTAGACCGTCATCCGGTCGGGTTTGAGCCAGACGCGCATGGCGTAGTCCCGGCTGCCCATGATGGCGGCAAAACCCACCCCGTCGATGCGTTTCAACTCGGCCAGCACGTTGATGTCGGTGAAGTTGTAGATGAACTTCTCGTCCACCGTCGGGTCGTCGCTGACGACGTTGAGGTAGAGTAGCATACTGTTTACCTCTTTCTCGGTCACGACTCCGGCTTTGATCACTTCTTCGGGCAGTTCGTCCAATACGGTCGTTACGCGGTTCTGTACGTTCACGGCGGCTAAGTCGGGGTCGGTGCCGACCTGAAAGAAAACCGTGATGAGCGTGGTGCCGTCATTACCCGAAATGGAGGTCATGTAGGTCATGCCCGGTACCCCGTTGATGGCCCGTTCGAGGGGCGTGGCCACGGCTTTCACGCACACGTCGGCAGAGGCCCCGGTATAGCGCGAGGTGACGGTGACGGAAGGCGGCACAATGTCGGGAAACTGCGTGACGGGCAGGCCGGTCAAAGCCAGTATGCCCAGCAGCACAATCATCACCGAAATGGCGGTCGATAACAGGGGTCGTTTTATGAAGGTGTTGAACATAAAGTTGAGTTAGTGGGCGTTATTGGGCCGAAGCAAACAGCGTTTTCAGACTATCAGTGGACAGCGCACGGGGCGTAATGGCCATACCGTCGCGGAGTTGCTGGATGCCTTCGTACACGACCCGGTCGCCGGGTTTCAGGCCCGACTTAACGACGTAGAACTGATCGACCCGGCTGCTGGGAACGAAGCTGCGGGTACGGACTTTGTTGCCCCCGTCCACGACATACACAAAATTCTTGTCCTGCACCTCAAAAACAGCTTTCTGGGGCACCAGTACGGCATCATCGACGTCGGTGGTTAACCGAATCTTCCCCGTTGCCCCGTGGCGCAGCAGGCGGGCGGGATTAGGAAAGGTGGCCCGAAAGGCAATCGTGCCGGAGTTGCCTTCAAACACGGTTTCGGTGGTTTCGATTTTGCCCCCGTGGGGATAACAGGAGTCGTCGGCCATGAGCAGGTCTACGTCCCGAATGGTTGCTTTGGTGGGATCGCGTCGTTTTTTGATAAAGGCTAAGTACTCCCGCTCCGACACGTTAAAGTAAGCATACATCTTGCTCAGGTCGGAGATAGTCGTCAGCAGGGCACCTTCCCCAATCAGGCTGCCCCGCTTGAAGGGCAGGCGGTTAATGACCCCGTCGAAGGGCGCGCGGATGCTGGTCAGCGACACCAGCCGCCGGGCGTTGCTGAGGGAAGCCTGAGCCTGGTCGATGGCGGCTTTGGCGGAGGCCATTTTGGCCCGCGATAGTTTGAGTTCGGTGGGTGAAATGACGTTTTTATCCACCAGCAGCTTCACCCGGTCCATTTCCACCGCTGCCGACTGCTGCTGAGCCGTCGCGCTTTCCAAACTGGCCCGCGCTTCGGCGATTTTCACCTGATACTCCGCCGGGTTGAGCTGAAACAGCAACTGGCCTTTTTTCACAGACTTGCCTTCATCCACCAGCACTTTATCTAAATACCCCGCCACGCGGGCACGTACCTCCACGTTCTGCACCGCTTCGAGCTGGCCGGGGTAGTCGCGGTCGAGAGTAGCATCCTGCCGGGTCAGTTCAATGACGGGGACCGTTGGCTTGTCGGCTTTTTGTTTGGTTTCGCTGTTGGCCGAGCAACCGGCCAGTAAAGCCCCCGCGATAAGTACTTGTAAACTTCGATAGGTTCTCATAGATGAGGGTTGAAAGCAACGGGCAAACATGTCTAAATGACCATCCGGCAAGGTGTTATTACCATCGGCAAATAGCAATCAGGGATTAAATGATGGCTTAGAAACTTCTTAGAATTTACTTAGAATTCGCGGGCCGTCTGGGATTTATCTAACTATATCCCGAAATTCGTATGTTTTCAATACTCGCGGTTGATTTCTAACCGCTACCCTCAATGTTATGAAGCAAGTCCTATTGATTGGTACACTGCTGGGGCTGCCTCTGAGTGCCTGTCAGCCAGATGCTACCCCGGCCGAATACAATGCACGGGCGGCCAACACGCAATTGCTGTACGACTGCTCCAAAACGCTGACGAACATTATCATTCACGATATTTTCAAACCGCCCGTTGCCAACCGGATTTATAGTTATACGTACCTGGCGACTTACGAAGCCCTGCGCCCTGGTTTTACAGCTTACCCGTCGCTCCTGGGGAAGCTTAATGGCTCAACGCCCGGCCCGGTTCCCAAACCGGGCGAAACGTATTGCTTTCCGCTGGCCAGCCTGAACGCTTTCCTGACAGTGGCCCGTGCCTTAACCTTTTCCTCGGATTTATGGGACAAATTCGACAGGGAGTTCAAGCCCAAAATACAGGCATTGAACATACCCGACGATGTATTCGACCGTTCGATGCGATATGGTGAAGAGGTGGCCAAACAGGTGTTGGCCTATGCCGGGAAAGACCACTACAAGGAGACGCGCGGGTTTCGTTACAGCATTACCAACAAACCCGGCACCTGGGTACCCACACCACCCACGTATGCCGATGCCTGCGAACCCCAGTGGAATACGGTGCGCCTGTTTACCCTCGATTCGGCCCGGCAGTTTCGCTGTCCACCCCCGGCCAAATACGACCTGACTCCTGCCAGCCCGTTCTGGAAACTGACGCAGGAGGTATATACCATTGGGAAACGGCAGGATAAAAATGAACAGGCGATTGCCTATTTCTGGGACGACAATGCGTTCGTGATGAATATATCGGGCCACGTGATGTTTGCCAGCAAAAAAATGACCCCCCCCGGCCATTGGCTGGCCATAGCCACGACGCTGGCCCGGCAACAGAAATTCACTATGATTCAGGCGGCTCAGTTGTTTTCGCTGAGTTCAATTGCCATGTACGATGCCTTCGTTGCCTGCTGGGACGAAAAATACACCAGTGTCCGAATTCGACCCGAAACGGTGATTAACAACTCCATAGACCCTGCGTGGCGGCCTTTTCTGGAAACCCCCGCCTTTCCCGAATACGTCAGTGGGCATAGTGCTATTTCGGCGGCTGCGGGACAGGTCATGGCGCACTTGGTCGGCCCGTCCGTAACGTTTACGGACTCAACCGAATACCCTTACGGACACGGGGTGCGAACGTTCGCGTCGGTTGAAGCGGCCTATCAGGAAGCATCCGTCAGTCGGGTGTATGGCGGTATCCACTTTCGGGATGGCGTTGAGGAAGGTACTCACCAGGGCGAACAGGTGGGGAAGTGGGTATTGGACAAGCTGCTTGAACGCCCCGTGGCCAAAGCGAATTAAGCAAATTCTAAGGCACGGCTAAGCAGTTTCTAAGCCAGTGGGTTTATTTGCAGGCGGCCGCTGCCTCCCAAAAGCGGCTTCGTTTTAGCACTCCTATGCCCAGTCAACCCCTCAGCACCATCGTCGTGCCCGTCGATTATACCGAAACGTCGCTGAAGGCGTTGACGGTAGCCATCCAGATAAGTCAGGAGAAACAGGCCTGTGTGCACCTGGTGTACGTCATGGAACCCGACAGCACCGACCCGACAGCCATCAACTCTTCTGGTTTGGTGACTGAGGGAGAAATGATGATTCAGACGCTGGCCGCGCAGATAGCCCGCCAGCATCGTGTTGGCTGCACTGGCACGTATCGAAGCGGGCCGCTGGTCGATCACGTGGTTGCCGTAGCCCGTGAGGTCAGCGCGGACCTGATTGTGGCCGGTACTCGTCCCGGCATCGACGTGACTGCACTACGCCGGGCTGATCGGGCTTGCCAGCTTGTTAAAATGGCTCCCTGTCCGGTACTGACTATTCCAAACCAGCACGGGTGGATGGCTGTCGAACGGGTACTGTTTCCAGTGCGGCCCGTGCCAGGTGCGCTGGATAAATACGAATTTGCGCGTCAGCTACTTAGTAAAAACAAGGCGGAACTCATCGTGTTGGCCCTGTTCAGCCCCGATGAGGTGATTAGTCGCCATCAGTTGGAAGAAGACATCATCGCCCTGAACGTAAAGTTGGCCCAGGACGGCGTGAAAAGCCGCACCGAGTTTTGTCCGACCGACCTGATGGCCGAAACCGTGCTGGAAAAAGCGGCCGAGTACGGGGTGGATTTGCTGGTCATTACGGCGGGGGCAACCGAACGAAGCGATGCGTTTTTTACCGGCTCGTTCGCCCGGCAGATTCTCCACAATGCCCTTCTGCCCGTTCTGGCTATCCGCCCGGAGTTACCGGGACAGTTAACGGGCGCGCGGGTGGTCTGGCCGTACAATCAGCCCGGTGCGGACCTGACTGCGCCGGGTTTGTAAGTTTTTAACCAAAACAAACAGCACCTATGGAAAACAAACAGGCTTATAGTCAGCGAGCCGCCACGTGGGCGCGGGCGCGGGGCTTCACTGAGGTGAAGGCCAACGCGGAGGGTTACCAGACCCCCATTGCCTACGACCGGCAACAGGATGGCCAATCGTTCATTCCCGACGTAACGGGTAAACAATTTGGCCAGAAGTCCTATTTTGAGGTACTTATCGACACTGACGATACTCCGCAATTGATCTCTAAGCTGAAATTGCTCGGTCAACTGGCGGCCGTGCGCGGTAGCAAGTTGTATCTGATGGTGCCCAAAGGCCAACTACATTATGCCAAAAACATTATCGCTGACTGTCGGGTAGCAGCCGAGATGGTTAATCTGCATTAACACGGGTCTGTTTAGTCTGGACTCAACACAAAACCGCCACCGGAAATCAAGTTTCGGTGGCGGTTCACAATCCGTTCAACTATGAAAACAGTACTTATTGATCGGTCGAGTCGTCGGCTTCCGGCGACGCTATTTTGGCTAAATCCTTGTTGCCGGGTAGCAGGGCCAGGCCTTTGTTCAGCCACTCTGTTCGGGCGGCCTGGTCTTTGGTAACTAATTCATGGTATGAAATTAGGTACTTTAAGGCCAGAGCCAGGTCTTTCTGATACCGTTTGCGGTCGTCTTCTTTATTTTCAACCATGCCGATAAACTGCTCGAAATAGGGCTTCGCTTTGCCGTTCCGAACGGCTTGTTCCGGCGTGTAGGCATAATAGTTGGCTTTGGCCCGGTACAGCACTGTGGGCGCGTATTCGGGGGTTGGCTTTTGCGACAACGCAAGGGCCGAATCGGCTTTGGCAAACCGGACGGTATCGCGCACTAATTTACCCAGACTGTCGCGCCCAAAACCAAGCGTGTAGTTGCTCATGCCGTAGCGAAACCAATCCTGAGCGTCGGGTTTAAACCCGTGCTTACTGGCCGAATCGAGCGCGGCTAAGGCCTGCGGGTGTTTTTTGGCCCGGTAATAATACTTCGCCATGTCGCTGTAGAGATTGTCGGTTGTATCGAAGGGTGCCGCCTTTTCTAAGTACGCAATACCTACCGAATCGCTGATGGCTTTGAGCGAGTCGCTGCCAGGATTTTCAATACCTAAGTACGCCTGACCGAGGTACTTGTAATCATCGTACATGACCTTTTCGGGAGCCTTCGCAATGAAGGTCTGAATGCTCTCGATGGCTTTCTGGGGCTGCTTGAGCGACGATTGTGACCAGCCCTCAATGCGGTACACGATGGGATTGCTGCCCAGAGCCGCCCGGTTGGCGTTGATGATGTCAACGGCTTTCTGGTAGTCCTTGGCTAAGAAGTGAAACTGCGCCTGCCGCAGCAGCGTTTCGGGGCGGTTGTCTTTTGATACGGCTACGTACTGATCGGCGTAGTTGGCTGCCTCTTTATAGCGGTTGACTAAAAAGTACAACTCCGACAACTGCTGGTAGGCCGGGGCGTAGCTGGAACTGGCCTCAATAGCTTTCTTGTAGTTCTCAACGGCCAGATTCAGGTTGCGGCCCTGCCAGTAAATATCCCCGATTCGTTGGTACACCCGTGCGGGCATCATGCCCAGCTCCATCGCGCTCTCGTAGCGCGATACAGCCGTTCCCGCATCTTTATTGAGGTAATGCGCATCGCCGAGGGCTAACTGAATAGCCGCGTTTTTCTTGTCGCGCTCAGCCGCCCGGTTCAGGTAATCAATCGCTTTGGCCGGGTTAACGGCTTTCGGATACCGGGGTTTGATGGAACCACTATCGGGCGTGAGGTAGCCGGTGTAGGCTTCGCCGATCCGGTAGAGGATATCGGCGTTTTTTCCTTTGCTTTGTTTAACGACTTCGTCCAGCTTCGGATCGGCGTTGGCCGCGTTGTTCTGTACTAAGTACGTCAGGGCAACGCCCGTTTCGTTGAGCGGTACGCGCTTCTCGTCCATCGGCAAACCTTTCTCGAACCAGGTGCGGGCCGAGTCGGGTTGGCCGGCGCGGAGGTAGCCGTAGCCCGCGTCGAAGTTGGTTTGCATCGACGGATTCTGCTGTGCGTTGCGGATGAGCTGGGCTTTGACTTCTCCAAAGCGGCCCATGTTCATCAGGGTAGCCGCATCAGGGGCTTGGGTCTGCGCGAGAGCGGTTGTGGCAACGCCCGCCGTAGCGACAGTCGTCAACAGTGTTATCAGGTACGTTTTCATGTGCGTTGATTAGCGTTTAGCAGTGTGCCCTTCCCAATCGGTAAGGCTACGTAAGCAAATAACCACCCGGAACTGAGAGCGGGCTTAAGGTTTGCTTAGAATTCACTTAGAAAAACCAGAAGCTATCCCGGAACCGGAACTCAACTGAACCTAAATAAGCGTTCTTCGTGTAGACAGCGGCCCGGTAGAAGCCCGGTTTGAGGTTCGCGCCGGGGTCGAGCCGGAAGGTGATGCGCTGCTTTGCCGAACCGAACGTAATCGACTGTACGGCATGAACCGGAATTGTTTCGTTGAGAGTCGGCAGCGTAACGGTTTCGCTTCGCAGGGGGGGCATCATGGCCTTGCTGGCTTCGTTGGTCAGGCTCAGATAAACGTCCTGCTGCCCGGTCAGGCCCAGTTCGGCCGGTACGTTCAGGGAAATGGTGAGGGTCTCCACTTTTTTGGCTTTGGCCGTTGCCTTGTCGTTTGACTTGACAGCTTCGACCCGAAATCCATCGCCCGTCAGGCTGGTTCGTGGCACCATCGTCAGCAGGGTACTGTTGAGTTGGGTTATTTCCTGACCAAGCTGTTCGTTTCGGCTCTGGTAAACCGTGCTGGAGTCGGTTAGCCAGCCAATTTTAGCGTTCATGGCGTTCATCTGGTTGCCCAGGCTGTCGCGCTGGGTGGTTAGGGTCGCCACGTTCTGGTTTAGTTCGCGGATGGTGAGCACCCGCCCGGCGGTACTCCGCCGGAGTTCGCCCAGGCGGGCATCGTTTTGCGCCAGTCGCTGGTAAGCCGCTTCGATGCGCTTGTTCAGGTCCGTGTTATCGACTTTGGTGGTGGCCAACTGGTCGTTGAGCTTACTCAGGTCCGTTTCAAGCTGCAGGCGTACCGACAGCAGCGAATCGGCCCGGCGTTCGGCCCGGTCGTTCTGTCGGGTCAGGGTCTTGTTGCCGTTCCAGAAATAGATCCCCCCCGCCAGCAGCACCAGCGACAGCCCACCCAGCAGCCAGGTGAGCCAGCCCGTTTTTTGTTCGTAGTCTTCCATATCGGTAGTAAGTTAAGCGACGTGATTCGTAGCGTTTATGCACACAAATCTCATGCTCAGACCTAACAGACTGCTTAAAGATTGCTTAGGATTTGCTTAGAAAACCGGAAGAGCCTTACTTTTGGGTATCAATTCGTTACCTTATAGCGATGTAATTTCCTGAACCAATGGCCCGCCTGTTAACCCCCGGTACGCGTGAACTAGCTGAATCGGACTGGATTCAGGCAATTTGGCAGCAGCCTGTTGAACGAATTTTCTGGATATATGGGGTTCCGCCAACCGACTCGCGTGGGGGGCATCGTCATCACTCCTGCCAGATGGTGCTGCACTGCCTGCGGGGTTCGGTGGATGTCTATGTGCAGACCCCGGCAATCGATCAGCAGTTTACACTGGAGTCGGCCAGTCAGTATCTGTTTCTGGACGCGCACGACTGGCGGCTGATGCAGCGCTTCAGCCCCGATGCCGTGTTGATGGTGTTTGCCTCGAAACCGTTTGAGACGACCATTTACTATGAACCGCCCTATCGAACCGTTAACCTGAATCAGGTAGCAACGGCAACCAGGGAGGGGTAACGGCTGTCCCGCTCTTACCCATTCGGATACAACCGTCGGATGAGCCGCTCCATCGTCAGGCCCTGCCCGATGACCGAAAACAGCACCACGGCGTAGGTGATGGTGACGATGAGGTCTTTATGGGGCAGCGTGTCGGGAATCGACAGGGCCATGGCAATGGACAGTCCCCCGCGCAGCCCGCCCCAGGTGAGCATGACGGGGGCGTTATCGTCGAGGTCGAGCCAGCGACGCGCCACCGTGAAGGGAATCAGAATGGCCAGGTAACGCGCCAGCAGCACCAGCAGAATCGCCAACAGGTAAATGGTCCAGTGGGTCAGGTCAAACTTAATCAGCAGCAGTTCAAGCCCAATCAGCACGAACAGCAGGGCATTCAGGATGCTGTCCATCAACTCCCAGAACTTATCGATATAGTCTTCCGTCTGGCGGCTCATGGCGTGTTCGCGGGCATGGTCGCCTACAAACAGCCCGGCCACCACCATCGCCAGCGGCCCCGAAATATGCAGTTGCTGGGCCAGCAAATAGCCCCCCATCACCCCCGCTACGGTCACAATCACCTCGGTCTGGTAGTGATTGATGGAGCGCAGCAGCCGGTACATGGTGTAGCCGAGGGCCAGCCCGAACAGCACCCCGCCCCCGGCTTCTTCCAGGAACGTCAGCCCAATTTCGCCCGCGCTTACGCTATCGGAGCCATTGACCACAAGGCGATAAATGGTGGCAAACACGACCACGCCCACCCCGTCGTTGAAGAGTGATTCGCCCACGATGTTGAGCTTCACGTTTTCGGGCAGTTTGAACTTAGCCAGAATCCCCAGCACGGCAATCGGATCGGTAGGCGAGATGAGCGCCCCAAACAGCAGACAAACCAGATACGGAATCCCCAGATGCATGCCCTGTGACAGATAATACAACCCTGTGCCGACGAGAGCGGTACTGAGCAGCACCCCCACAAAAGCGAACAGCATCACCGACCGCCGTTCGACCCGGAGCTGAGCCGCGTCGGTATGAAAGGCACCGGCAAAGAGCAGAAAACTGAGCATCACCTCGAACAGCACCCGCCCAAAGTCGATTTGCGCCACCGTTTGCCGAACAAGCGTAAACGCAGTCGGCAGTAGGGCGTTTACGCCAATGAGCAGTAGCGAAAACAGCAGCGAGAGCACCATGACCCCGATGGCATCGGGCAGTTTCAGAAAGCGGGTGTTGAGGTAGGCGAACAGAGCGGCTACAACAATCAGGAGCGTAATGAGGGTAAATAAATTCATCGAACGGGGGGGAATGACGGAAGATTGCACTAATTTTCGTTTGGTAAAGGTACTACCGTTTACCAGCGTATACATTTTACCGTTGATTATGCTTGTTAACGACCCCAACCTGCCCCACACCAAACGCCCGGACGTGCTGACCCGCCTGGGCGCGTTTGTGCGGTATCGGTTCAGCTTAGACGAAGACAAGGACGACGAAGCCGGGGTCATTCAGTCCGTCAGCCGGGGCATCGAGTTCCGGGGTATCAACCTGTGGACGCTCATCTTTGCCATCTTCATTGCCTCCATCGGGCTGAACGTCAATTCAACGGCGGTCATCATCGGGGCCATGCTCATCTCGCCCCTGATGGGACCGATCATGGGTATCGGGCTTGGCATTGGCATCAATGACCTGGCCATGATTCTGCGGGCACTGAAGAACCTGGGTTTAGCCGTGTTCATCAGCCTGCTGACCTCAACGGTGTATTTTCTTGTCAGTCCGCTGCATATTGCCCAGGCCGAATTACTGGCCCGCACCTCGCCCACCGTCTGGGATGCGTTTATCGCCTTTTTTGGCGGACTGGCAGGCATCGTGGCGGGGTCGCGCCGGGACAAAGTGACCAACGTTGTTCCGGGGGTCGCCATTGCCACCGCCCTCATGCCACCCCTCTGCACGGCGGGCTACGGGCTGGCATCGGGCAACCTGTACTATTTCGCCGGGGCCTTTTACCTGTTTCTCATCAACAGCGTCTGCATCAGCTTAGCCACGTTTCTGATTGTTCGCTTTCTGGGCTACCACCAGAAGGAATATCCGAGTGCGGGGGTCGAACGGCGGGTGCGCCACACGATCTGGCTGGCCGTACTGCTGGTGGTTATTCCGAGCAGCTACCTTGCCTATCAGATCGTCCGCAAAACCATTTTTGAGCAGGCCACCAAGCGGTTCGTGACTAACGAGTGCAACTTTCAGTACCGGCAGGTCGTCAGCTACGCAGCGCGGTTTAACCGCCATCAGAGTCGGCTGGAACTTACGGTAGTGGGGGAGCCGCTGCCCCCCGATTCCATTAATTTGCTGCGGGCCAAAATGCCCCCCTACGGGTTAGGTGATGCCCAGCTACTTGTGAAGCAAGGGAGTTTCAAGGACGAAGACGTGGACGTAGATGCGCTCAAAACGACCATTACCGAGCAGGTTATCCAATTCAGTCAGTCGTCTATTGCCCGCAAGGATCAAACCATCGACTCGCTGCGCCGATACATCGAACTGACCCAAACGTCGCGGCTACCCGTGGCCGACCTGCGGAACGAGCTAAAAACGCTCATGCCCGACGTGCAGACGTTCACGGCCGCCCGGTCGCTGGTGATGAACGCCAGCAGTGCCCGGCCCGATACGGTCATGCTGGTGTACGCCAAATTCTCCCGGCGGCACACCCGGTCCGAGCGACAGCGTATCGAACGGTGGCTGCAAAGCCGTACCAAAAGCAAGCGCATCAAGCTGATTGTGGAGTAAACGGGCAGGCTTCCTTTTCAGGTGCATCAACGACCCAACACGGGTACGCCAACCAGCCAGGCAATCAGCAGAGTCAGCAGAAACAGGATGCTCACCATAACCAGCAGCCAGTCGGGTTTTCGGGGTGGTTCATTCCCGGCAGGCGGTCTGACCTGCTCCCGCGACGAATCGGTTCGGGCAGAGTCGGGCGAAAAAGTTGAATAGGCATGTACTACGGAGGTAATCAACATTGGCAATGGGGCTGCGTACAAATCAAAGTTCTCCCCGTAGCCTTAGTTTTTGCTGATAAACTCCTTAGAATTTGCTTAGAACGCGGCATCAGCGCGGCAATGCAATCTGGAAAGTTGTCGGAATACCCACTTGCGAGTTGACACTTATTTGCCCGCCGTGCAGCCGCACAATCCGCTCCACCAGCGACAGCCCTACGCCGTACCCCCGCACCTGATCGGCGGTCTGGCGGCTGCGGTAGAACGGCTCGAAGATGTACGGCAGATCGGCTTCGGGTATGGGATTGCCATTGTTCTGCACGTCAATCTGCACGCCGGTGGGGGCAAAGCCAACGCGGATGAGTGCGTGGCCGTCGTCGGAGAACTTACAGGCGTTTTCGGTCAGGTTTTTCAGGGCCGTACAGAGCAAAGTTTTGTTGCCCGTCAGGGTCAGCCCGTCAGGGTCTTCGGGCAATGTACCCAACTCAACCGTCACCCGGTAGCGCGGGTTTATGGCGGCCACCTCGTCGCGGATGTCCCACACCAGTTCGTCCACCCGTACCGTGTCGGTGAGCAGGTCCGGCGCGTCCTCCTGATTGACCTGCGAGAGTTGCAGCAGTTCGTGGGTCAAAGCCGATAGCTGACGTACATCGTCCAAAACCGAACGGATGGTTTGCCGGTAGGTTTCCGGTTCGCGCTGGTTGAGCAGGCTCACCTCTAACTGCGAGCTGATTTGGGTGAGGGGGTTTTTCAGCTCGTGGGAAACGTTGGCCACGAACAGCCGCTGCAACCGGAACGACTCGGCCACCCGGTCGAGCAGGCGGTTGATGGTGCCAGACAGGCGGGTGATCTCGTCCGGCTCAGCCCGTACCGGCAACCGCTCGTCACGATTTTTGGGAAAGATATGGCCGAGCGTCTGGTCAATTTGTTGCACGGGCCGCAGGGCATCGCCCGCAAACAACCGGCCCGCCAGGGCGGTAATGCCAATACTGAGGCCAAACAGCCCGGCCAACGCCCACAGCAACCGCCGAAGAAACGCGTCGCCATAGACGTTTTCGGCACTGGCCACGACCACAAACTGACCAGCGGCTGTCATGTAGCGGCTTCCCGACAGGTAGTAGCCATCCTGCCGGAAATCGGCTTGTTTGCTGTGGCGAATGTTAGCCAGCACCGAGGGGGAAATGGTCAGGGCCAGGGTATCGTTGGTGGAAAAAATCAGTGAATCCCGCCCGTCGAAGGCCCTAATTTTCTGGTTTGGCAACTGGTCGCGCCGGATGCGGCTGAGTTGCCGAATAAGGTTGGCATCCAAGCGGTGGCGGATGAGCATATCGCCCGTGGTAGCGGCTTTGCGGTCGAGCCGCCGGTAAAAATCCTGCGCGATAAAGTACCAGCAGAAGGCGTAGATACTCACAAACGCCAGCAGCAGAATACTGGATACCAACGCGGTAAAGCGAAGGGTCAGCCGGTCACGGATGGTCATAGGCTACAGGTTCCTGCGTAACTACTGGGTTCTTAGCAATCGTAATAGCCTGCTACTACGGCAAATTAAGTAAACTACGTCAAAGATAATACGGTTGGCATGGGTTTGCGCGGGTCGGTATGTACTACCCCTGCCGCTAGTACGGCAGTATCAAACGTCGGTATTCATACTCGTGGTTGAGTTATTTGTAACTTGTGTCCTAAACAGGCTGACCGCGCCGGTCCACCTGGTCAGCTATTACCGGGCTACATGGACAAAGAACCGCTGATTCAGTTTATTCAACAGCACGTACCGGCCACGCGGCAGACGGTAGAGACGATTGCCGGACATTTTGACGAGCGGCTGCTGGCCAAAAATGAGTACCTGCTCAAAGCAGGCCGGGTCAGTAACGAGTATTTTTTTCTGGCCGATGGGTTCGTGCGGGCCTTCACGCTTGATGCCGACGGGCAGGAAGTGACAACCAATTTCTTTGGTAAGAACCGGGCCGTTTTCGAGGTGTCGTCCCTGTTCATGCGTACCGTTTCGACCGAAACCATGCAGGCTCTGACCGACAGTACCGTCTTCGTCATCGAGTTCGGGACGTTGAACACGCTGTTCCATTCGCTGCCCGAATTTCGGGAATTTGGCCGGGCCATGCTGGTGAAAGAATTTGCGGCTTTTAAGCAGCGAACCCTGTCGCTGATTAACAAACGTGCTGAGGAACGCTACGCTGATTTAATCGAGACCAACGGCGACCTGTTCCAGCACGCACCCCTCAAATACATCGCTTCCTACCTCGGCATCACCGATACGTCCCTAAGCCGAATCCGGCGTGAATTTGCCCGAAAAGGGTGATTGGCTGTTTTCTTGCCAATTGACAAGTGCGTTCTTGTCTTGTGGCAGGTGTGGCCGTGCCCGCCATGTCTTCCTTTGCATCATCAATTGTTGACGCAACGAAAGACCATGAACGAGAAAATTCTCATTACTTCTGCCACCGGAAAAACGGGCTATGCCGCCACGGTGCAACTGCTGAACGAAGGCTATCCGGTACGCATCTTTGTCCGCTCCCGAAACGCCAGAGCACTCGAACTGGAAAAGCTCGGTGCCGAAATCGCCCTCGGCACGTTCGATAATTACAGGCAGTTGCAAAACGCGCTGACGGGCATTAGCCGGGTCTATTACTGCTACCCCATTATGCCCAGGATGCCCGAAAACGTGGCCCAGTTCATCAAAGCGGCCAGAGAAGCAGCCATCGACGCGGTCGTGTTTATGGGGCAGCGCATTGCCGAATTTGCCGATACAGGCAGCGTAATGACGAACGACACCCGAACCGCATACCGCCTGTTTGCCGAGTCGGGCCTGAACGTAGTGTATTTTGTGCCGGGCTATTTCGCCGATAATGCCTTCGTCGTCACGGAGTTTGTGCTGCAGCTTGGTCTGCTGCCATCACCCTTTGGCCAGGGAAAAAATCCCTGGATTTCCAACGGCGACATGAGCCGGTCGATTGCCGCGCTGCTTAAGAATCCGGCTCCCTATTACGGGCAAAAACTGTTTCCAACGGGGCCAACATCCATCAATACGAACGAAATGGCGGCTATTTTCTCGACAGTCAGTGGGCGAACCGTCCGGGTTGTTAACTCGCCGGATTGGTTATTTCTGAAAGCGGGCATGATGCTCGGTCCCGAATTTGGCTTCGACCCGTTTGCCATTGTGCAGGCCAATCTCTATAATCGGCAGATGCGGATGAACCGCTTCGACATCGTGCCAACCGACGTAGTGAAACAACTGACGGGCCGTGAACCGGACGATTTTGAGACCATCACCCGGGACTACTTTGCCCGGTCGCCGTATCGGGAGCGCAGCTTCGGGAACTGGCTATCGGCCATGAAAAAATTTATGATGATGCCCCTTACGCCCGTGCCGAATGCCAGCGAACGCGAACGCCTAAACCAATAAGCCATGATTCCGAACATACCCGTCTACGTACCCATCACCTTCGGTCTGACCGTTTTGGCTACGCTCCTGCTTTTCTACCGAGTTGTCAATCAGGCCAATAGCGAAGCCGCACGACAAAAAGCGACCCCGATTCTGATTGGGCTACTCATCTGGCTACTGCTTCAGGCCGTGCTGACGTTCAATGGCCTGTACAAATCTATCCCCGCTGCCGGGCCACCGCGCATTGTGCTGTTCGGCATTTTGCCCGTTATGCTCACGGTTGTTTCGGTATTCGCTACGTCAGCCGGTCGGCGGTTTGCGGATAGTTTGCCGCTCGTGAATCTGACGTACCTGAACACCGTCCGGGTAGTGGTCGAATTGGTGCTGTACTGGCTTTTCCTGGACAAAGCCGTGCCGGAACTAATGACATTCGAGGGCCGGAACTACGATATTTTCTCCGGCATCACGGCCCCGTTTGTGGCTTGGTTCGGCCTGACAAAAGGAAAAATGAGCCGACAATTGATTTTAGTCTGGAACATCGTTTGTCTGGGTTTGCTGCTGACGATCATCGCCATCGCGTTTTTATCGGCCCCCACACCCTTGCAACGTTTCGCCTTCGAGCAGCCCAACCGCGCCATCGGCAACTTCCCTTTTAGCTGGCTGCCTACGTTTGTGGTGCCTATCGTTTTATTCGGGCATCTGGTGTCCATTCGGCGGCTGTTGAAACGGTCGGTAACGGCATAGCCATCCGTTCGGGCAACGGTACGATTTTAGGATAAGCCTGTATCTTTACCCGATGAATCCAGCAACCGAACCCACCAACGACCCTGCTTTTGTGGGGTATTCGCCCATGTCTTACCCGGTGGAGGAGATGCTGACCCGCAGCCGCGATTTTTATGCCTGGCTCGACACCCGCCGAACCGTGCGCGACTTCACGGACCGGGCCGTACCCCGCGACGTAATCGAAGAGATCGTGCGGACGGCTGGCACGGCACCGTCGGGGGCGCACAAACAGCCCTGGACGTTTTGCGTTGTGGCTAACCCCGTGCTGAAACGCCACATCCGCGAAGGGGCCGAAGCCGAAGAGCGGGAAAACTACGCGGGTCGCATGAACAACGAATGGCTCAAGGACCTCAAACCGTTTGGCACCGACTGGCAAAAACCGTTTCTGGAAACGGCTCCGTACCTGATTGTGGTCTTCCGCAAACCCTACGACCTGCTTCCCGACGGCACGAAGCGTACCAATTATTACGTCAACGAATCGGTCGGGATCGCCTGCGGGTTGCTGTTGGCTGCCATTCACCACGCGGGTCTGGTAGCCCTCACCCACACTCCCAGCCCGATGAATTTCCTGACCACGCTGCTGAACCGCCCCGTCAACGAACGCCCGTTTCTGCTGATTCCCGTTGGTTATCCGGCTCCCGATGCCCGCGTTCCCGTCCTGACCCGCAAGCCTTTAGCCGACATAGCGGTCTGGTACTGAAGCCAGCTACTGGCCCACCTTCCCCGTCATTACGTCCAGTTTCGGATGCACCGGGTTGCCCGAAGACCGCCGGAACGAGACGACCTGACCAATGTGCCAGAGGGCATCTTCGAGCGGGCCGTTGACGAGGTTCCAGACCGGGTAGCGGGTTGTTTTGGTCCCGTTCTGGAACACAATGGCATACGTTTCGAGGCTATCCGGGGCGGTCAGTAGCAAATCGCGGGCGAGTTTGAGGTTTTGGAGCGTCCGTTGTCGCTTCGTGGCGAAGGCCAGTGACGAGGTTTCTTCCCCCGACCGGGTATTCACTTTCTTCTGCATGGCGTTAACCACCACAGCGGACAGCCCCAGAATATGGTCGATGGTTTCTTCGGTGGTTCGGGCTTTTTCGTTCGGTTTGTAGGCTAAATCCCTATCCGTCAGGGTGTTGGTGGCCCAGTAATAGCGAAACCCCAGGCCGTCAATCATACGGACGAGAATCGTTTTGGCGGTATAGGTTGGCGGATAATCGGGAATTTGGCGAAACGGCAGCGTATCAGCGGGCGAAGCGGCAGGTTGGGCAACGGAACAGTAGGTGGCTAAACAGCATAGAACCGCAGTGAGGGCTATTTTCATGACAGACAAGTTTTGGAAATAGCCGCAAAGATGCTCGGTCTGTTTCGATAATGGCCAACAGTCTCTAAAGCGATACCATGACCTACGTATTTTTATCGGTCATTTCTGCCCGTAACCGTGCTACGTCGGCTTCCAGCTTCGCTATATAGTCCCGTTGTGGGGTTAAGGCTTCGTTGATTTCGTCGGTCGTGTAGCGCGGGGTGATGTGTTGCGGGCAGTTCCAGTCAAAGGCTTTTATGTGTAGCAAAATCATCCGTTCGGGCGTGTGTTTGTAGTGCGTCGGGTTCAATTGGCCGAGCAAATCAGGGCGGTCAGTTAGCTCTACGATTTGGGCTTCGGCGTAGATTTTCAGCCGGGCTTTGCGGGCATAATCCATCAGAAAAAGCGACACTTGCGGATGCGTTTGCAGATTGCCGACGGATATGTACTGCCGGTTGCCCGTGAAATCGACAAAGCCGAGCGTCATGGGGTCAATCGGCTTCAAAAAACCTTTAGGTCCACCCCGGTGCTGGATATACGGAAAGCCATTTTCGCCGATGCTCGCCATGTAAAAACTGTCGCGGTTGGCGATAAACTCTGTTTCGGAGTCGGTCAGGCCGTTAAAGTGGGATTTCGCTTCCACGCGGGCGTAAGTCTGGCGGCTACCGTAGCGTTCCTGCAACGCCTTAATGGGTTCGGTAAACGCCAGAGACGCGTAGTTTCGGGCCATAAAGATATCAGAAAACGCGCCGTTCGGTTTCCAGAATCGGGGCATCGTTAATGCTGGCGTAGCGTTTGGCCATCAGCCCATTTTCGTCAAACTCCCACAGTTCGTTGCCGTAGCTGCGGTACCATTGGCCGCTTTCATCGTGCCATTCGTATTCAAACCGAACAGCCATCCGATTTTCGCGGAACCCCCATAGTTCTTTTTTGAGCCGGTAATCGAGTTCTTTTGCCCATTTCCGGGTCAGGAACGCCTTTACTTCCTCACGGCCATTGATGAAATCAGTGCGGTTGCGCCATTCAGTGTCAGGCGTGTAGGCAAGGCTCACCCTTTCGGGGTCTTTGGTATTCCAGGCATCTTCGGCTACTTGTACTTTCTGGCGGGCCGTTTCGAGCGTAAACGGCGGCAGGGGCGGGCGTTGGTTCATGGTGATTGTCAGTTGGTTTAGTACATTGTCGTCCCACATTGTATCGCCACATTCTTCGCGAACAAAGGGGGCTTCGTCGTCAAAATTTTCGGTTGGGTTCACGTCTTTTTTGGGTTACACAACGGATAGAACGCAGATTTCTACAACTTATAAAATCAGTGGGTTATCCTAAAAATCTGCGTTCTTTTTCCTCATCAAACTGTAGCTTCGGTTTCCAACGCGGGAGCTACCGGGAAATCAATGGGAATCTCTGTCAGGTTGTGCAGGTAATTCATGGCAATTTTGTCACTGACCTGCAAAATTACGTCCACCAGATTGCCGTTGGTGTACCCGGCGGCATAAAAAGCGTCGAGGTTGGCGGGCGACACCCGGCCTTTGTTTTCGGTAATATCTTTGGCAATCGTCACCAGCGCGTTCAATTTCGGGTTACTGCTGTGACCAGCCCGCAGGTTCAGGATTTCATCATCCACAAAACCGTTCATTTTGCCCAGCACCGAATGGGCACTTTGGCAATACCGACAGCCATTTACTTCGCTCACGACCAGGTTGACCACTTCTTTCTCTTTGTTGGAGAGCGACGTTTTCGCGCCCTGAAAAGCCAGGTACTTCGGCAGGGCATTATCCGAGTAGGCAATGGTGGCGTAGAGATTCGGCACAAAACCGAGGGCGTTTTGCAGACTATCGAAAGCGGCTTGCGATGTGGGCGACACCTCGTCGCGGGTTGGTACTGTGAAGGTTGTCATTGTGTTTGATTGGTTTGTTATGAAACTGAGTAGAAAATAAACAGGGTATTATGAGTAATAAATGGACAGACAAGTCTGTATAATTCAGGACAAAAAAATTACAAAATTCGCTCCACAATACGGCGTGCTTTGCTGACGGGTTCGGTAGTGCGGTGGAGTTGGCTGGTAATCAGGGCACCCTCGAACAACAGGCCCACCTCGTCGGCTACGTCTGGCCCGGCATCGGTGAGTAAATCAGCAAACACCTGCGCCATGCGCGATTTGTGGGCCTGGATAAACTGCCTTGTGTCGGTTTCGGCAACGTCTAATTCAATCAGGGCATTCTGAAAATTGCAGCCCCGAAAATCGACGCTTGCCGTAAAGTCATGCAACATATCGAACAGGGCCAGTACTTTGCCTTTTGCCGTGTCGGTGGCGGCTATCCGGTTGGCCACTTCCTCAAACCAGCCCCGGCTGGTTTCCATCAGGTAAGCGTGCAAAATATCGTTTTTGGTTTTGAAATGCTGATAAAGGCTGGCTTTGGCTACCCCGGCTTCGGCGATAAGCTGGTTGATGCCCGTCGAATTATAGCCCTGCCGGTGAAAAAGCCGGGCGGCTGTATCCAAAATCCGTTGGCGGACTTCAGACGGGCGACGGTCGGTGTCAATACTCATCATAGCGTTACTGGCCTTCATTGTTCATAATACAGACCAGTCGGTCTATTTGTTCCCGACACCTGAAAAAAAGTTAGACAGTTAGTAAATAAATTAACAACGCCTTGACAATCAGATGGGTTTTACTCCTCTTTGAGAACATACCCCATGCCGAATTGGGTGTGAATCAGCTTTTTGGGAAAGTCCCGGTCAATTTTCTTGCGCAGGTAATTGATGTAAACCTCTACGACGTTGGTCCCCGTGTCGAAGTTGATGTCCCAGACGTGTTCGGCGATGGTGGGTTTCGACAATACCCGCCCCTGATTTCGCATCAGGAATTCGAGCAGGGCAAACTCGCGGGCGGTCAGCTCAATCGGCTGGCCGTCGCGGGTAATGGTCTTCGCATCCAGATTCAGTTCAACCCCACCGTAGCGGAGCATCTGAGCCGTCATGGCTACCTGCGTTCCCCGTTTGGTCAGCGAACGGACCCTTGCCAGCAATTCGGCAAACTGGAAGGGCTTGGTCAGATACTGGTCGGCTCCGGCGTCGAAGCCCATGACTTTATCCTCGATTTCGCCCAGAGCGGTCAGCATCAGAATAGGTGTTGTCAGCCCTTCGGCCCGGAGTTGTCGGCAGAGTTCATAGCCGTTGAGTCCGGGCAGAATCAGGTCGGTGATGATGGCCGCATAATTGTTTTTCAGGGCCAGACGCTTGGCAATCAGCCCATCATACGCTACATCGACCTCAAACTGACTCTCTTCCAGCCCCTGCTGAATAGCCTGGAGCGTCTTAGGTTCGTCTTCAACGACTAACAGTTTCATGTGTTAAATGTAAGCGTATTATTGAGTACAATATGCTTCGGTGATCGAAAACACACACTTACTGAAAGCAAATGAATTGTCCACAGATAAGCAATAGGGTCGCATCAGCCAAGAATATCTACGCTTCTCGGGGCGGGTTATTCTTCTACATCAAGGGTAAAAGAGGTGATGTAGCCAGCACACTTCCTCCAATAGAAAAGCCGCGTCAGTCGAGTCTTGCCGCGGCTCCTTAGCCTAATGAATTTTTTGGTACAGTCGGTTGGAAAGGGAAGAAAAAACCTACTTCATTCCTCTTTTACATCCTGGCCAGTCCCGGCCGGATTCGGAGGGTTTCGTGGACGACTTACAATGGTTGCTGATAGTAACACAACCCATTCATTGATAGTAAAATAGATAGTTCACTAAATAGTATTGGTTACCCTTTTACTGAACGAAATTAGATTTGACCCATCCTGAAACCATCTGATTGTGCAAGTACCAGTGAATTCAACAAGTGCCTCTTTGGGAGACCTTATCCATTCCAGCCCAGATTTCAGTAAGGATTACTATGTACCAGTATAGGTTGATGACGGGGGTGGGGCCGCGACGGCGTACCGGCCACTGCGAACGGTCCGCCGTCGCGGGCCCGTACCGCTTCTTTCTGAAGTCAAAACGAGTTAGCCAGCAAGATCCAGTTTGCCTACTCCAGTTGTCCTGGGTATTCAATGGTACCCGCACAATCGAGCGATTTCAGTGTAAGACAATCTGAAAACCAGCGACGTCTATTATCAGGTTGGTTACGAAAACCTGTCGAGTTTCATTCAATCCTTCAAGCATGCCTATGGCGTTACGCCTAAACAATACCAATTACAAAGTTGACCGTTTAGCCACACTTTTTGATCGCTTGGCCTTAACCTGCTGAGAGAGCATCCGCTACTTTTGTGTTGTCTACCAATATTAGCATAACATGAAAAAGACTTACAGGGCTCTGGTGGCCACCTTCCTGCTCTAAGGATATTCCACAGCCTGTGTTTGTGGATTTAATTACGGGTGAGGTGTATGCGATTTCAAAAAATAGTTAGTCGAAAACCGGGAAAATGTACACGTTCACCCGTTTGCTAGTACCGGACTATCATGTTTTGATTGCTGAGAAATCGACCTTATGAAACGTCAGCCCTCCTTATTATTGACCGCCCTCCTACTCGGTCTGCTTCAGCCAGGCATTGGCTGGGCACAGACGGAACCGAACAGCGTGGCCGAGTCGTTCATCGAAACGCTGCCCGCCCACCCGCGCATCTTTGCCCGCTGTGATAAACGATGTGTCAGCCGCCCGCAATCCGCAGGATTCGCCCAATCCCGGTGTAAGCCGAATCACGATCCAGCCAGCTACCCCGATTGACCAAACGGCCAGACTGAGTGTTCATGCTAACCCCGGAATGGTAGCTAATCGATAACTCAATTCAGTAGAACCCCGTTAAATTGCCAAAAATGAAACCGTTCGTTATGTCCCCAATTGCCTATGCCTTGATAGGCCTGCTGCTGTCCTGAAACAAAAAGACGGAAAGTACCACCGTTGTGCCGCCGGTAACCTTAATCTTTCTAAATAACTAATAGACTATGGATTGCATACTAAAGAAAAAACAGTGGGTGCTGTTGGGCCTTTTATTAGTCAATGTATTACAGGTAGAAGGGCAAAGAAATCCATTTTTCGCCTTCAACAATGGGGTTCGATCTATAGATTACGATACCCCGGCGAAACAAGTAACTTTGCTTAAAAATCTGGGGTACGATGGTATGGAAAAAGGGGGTTTCGACAATATAGATGAGATTTTACTAGAATTAGACCGTCAGAAACTACAACTTTTTACAATTTATGTCAATGTGAATCTTGACCCAACTACACCGCACTATGATGCTCGCCTGCCCGCAGTGCTTCAAAAATTAAAAGGGCGCAAAACTATGCTTTGGCTGAATATAACCAGCAAAGCAAAAACTTACGCTGCCTCCTCGCCCGCTGGCGATACGACCGCTATACGTATTGTGCGTGAAATAGCTGATTTAGCCGAAACAACAGGCACAAGAATCATACTTTATCCGCATATCTGGTTTTGGCTCGAAGATTTTGAAAAGGGTGTCGATTTGGTCAAGCGTATAGACCGAAAGAATGTAGGGATCACATTCAATTTACCGCATTATCTTGCTCTAAAACCACAGAGCGAGATTGAGAATATACCCACTATATTGAGAAAAGCAAAACCTTATCTTTTTGCGGTCAGCATATGTGGAGCCACTCCGGTAACAGATGAAGAAAAAAAGGCCATTAGTGAGCAGGCGATCTGGGACTACTTGATTCAGCCGCTTGGAGAAGGCACATTTAATAATTTGGCTCTACTTAATGCATTGAAAAATATGGGCTATGAGGGACCTATTGGTTTACAGTGTTATAATATTAAAGGGGATAAATTGGAAATTCTAAGTAAATCAATTAGTTGGTGGAATAAAAACGCTCCTTTAAAATAAAAAGGAGTTTATCCACTGAAATTATTGGTTTAAGTTTTAACCCTAACCGGCATCTTACCAATTCGTTTTCACAGACAGGTGATTCTTGAACAAGGCTTTCTCTAAGTAAATTATACTTCGGCAATCACCAGCAAAAGTAGTTAATAATCAAACTAATCAATCCCATGAAGAAACACATCAATATAGTACTTATGGGTGCAGGTTTGCTTGTGTTGACCGTAGTGTTTTTGTTTATAAATGCATTCACAGAAAAAAAAGAAGGTTTAGATGAAAACTGGGGCCACTATGGTCATGATGCTACCAACAATAAGTATTCAGACTTAGCCTATATCAATGTAAATAATGTAATTAATTTAAAGGAAATATGGCATCATCAGGAAACACAGGAAGGCTCGAGTATTTTCTTTAATCCGTTAGTAGTCAACGGAAAAATGATTGCGTTATTACCTTCCAAAAAATTAGTAGCCCTCAACGCGGCCAATGGTGAACTTATTTGGGAGTTTATACCCGACAATACGTATATAGCTAATTGGAGTAAATCCGTAACCTATCACGCAGGCAAAAATGGCAAGCCTGATGTCGTTTTGTTCATTTCGGGGGGTACTCTCTACGCTGTTAACGCCCAAGATGGAAAACTAATCGATGAATTTGGCAAGCAGGGTCGGGTAGATTTCTATACCGGTTTGTCCGTAGCCGATTCCATGAGAAGCCGGGTTCATGTGACGAGCAACGCTCCAGGAGTTATTTACGAAGATTTATTTATTGTGGGTTGTAAAGTTCCCGACGAGCTTCCCTCTACTTCGGGCGATATCCGGGCGTTTAATGTCTTTACAGGAAAATTGGTCTGGGTATTTCATACCATTCCCCAAAAAGGAGAATTCGGAGCTGAAACATGGGCCGCAAACGCCCGAGAAAAAAATGGAGGTGCTAATTGCTGGGGAGGCATGGCATTAGATCAAAAGCGAGGCATTGTCTATGTGCCTACGGCTTCCCCTTCTTTTGATTTTTACGGTGCCGACCGGCCAGGGAAAAACCTTTTTGCTAATTGCCTTTTAGCGTTGGATGCTAAAACGGGAAAACGTATCTGGCATTTCCAGACCACCCACCACGATCTTTGGGACAGAGACAATGGCTCTCCGCCGAATTTAGTTACGATTAATCAAGGGGGAAAACAGGTCGATGCGGTAGCGCTCGTAACGAAAATGGGCTATTTATTTCTGTTCGATAGGTTCACCGGAAAGTCCTTATTCCCAATTAATGAAGTAGCTGTTTCGACCAAAAGTACTATGCCCGGCGAAAAACCCTGGCCGACTCAACCTATACCAACAAAACCTGCTCCCTTTGCGAGACAAGGATATAAAGAAGAATATTTTAGCAACTTAACCCCGGAATCTGAACGAGACATTAAGAAGCAAATCGCTGAGAATAAATACAATACGGGCATTTACGAACCGCCTAGTTTAAATGGCTCAATTATCCTTCCTGCAGCAAATGGTGGGGCTAATTGGGGCGGTGCCTCAGTTAACCCAAAAACGGGTATCCTGTTTGTAAACTCTACCGATTTACCCTGGTTTCTCAAACTCACTGAACTGAAAAAAATCAAAGAGAATAACAACCTGAGCGGAGAAAATCTGTTCAAAATGTATTGCAGTAGCTGCCACGGTGTAGATAGAAAAGGCACAAATTATGGGCCAAATATCTTAGCAAAAACGACTTCTTACAATGTTCAAAAATTAGAGAACATTATTCGCAAAGGAGCAGAACCCATGCCCTCGTTCAGGCACTTACCGCAGGAGCAAATATCGGCAATTATTGGCTTTTTGAAAGGCCAACAAATTGGCTTATCCGCTGGAAAGCGGGCAAGGTATGAAGAAAGTAATGAACCTTACGGGTTTTCGGGCTATGATTCTTACACGGATGGTAATGGCAATCCTACCATAAAACCTCCATTCGGAACGTTGAACGCTATCGACCTTAATACCGGGAATACGCTTTGGCAAGTGCCGCTGGGCGAAGACCCTAAATTAGCCAAAATGGGTATTAAACAGTCTGGTATCTACAACCGGGGCGGGGGGATTGCTACGGCGGGCGGGCTTATATTCATTGCTGCAACAGTAGACCGAACGTTTCGGGCGTTTGACCAGAAAACGGGTGAAATACTCTGGCAAGTTCAACTCCCGGGCAATGGTACTTGCATTCCTGCTACGTATGCCCTTGCGGGTAAACAATATATTACCCTTGCGGTTAGCCCTAATCCGTCCACAGGCTATAAGGGAGGCTACCTGACGTTTGGCCTCAATTAAGAAGGTGTAGGTTGCCATTACTTAAGCAGGCCACCGTGGCGCGGCCAAATTTCAAATAGAATTCTAAAAGGTTGACGGACAAGCATAAACGTCACTTTTGTTTGCGCATGTGACGGATAGCTTTGGACAGATAGTAAAATCTCATGTCTTGTCGGAAAAACATACCGACGTTTATTTGAACGGTGACGGGGTAGGCAAGAAGTGGCCTAAAATCAGCCTTTTCGCGTCCAATTAACCCGTTCAATTTAGTCGTTCAGGGTTTTGGACCAAGTCGAGCCTTTTCTGTACTAGGTGTTCCAATGGGCCATGCCGCTTCCATCGCTTTTAAATAAGACCGGTACAGGGTAGTTTAAACTACCCCGGTAGGCGCGAATCCAGCCGGGAGAAAACTGATTTATGAAAAACCGCATCGGTACATAGCTGGGGCTATCGCCTGGGCCCCTACCTGGCTGCGGGGTGTTTTTTGCTATCCCCCCTGGTTGGGGTGGCCTGTGTAAATAGGGTGGTAGGGGTCTTTTTGTGAGGACTGTGTTTGCTTTTGGGTTTTGGAAAGTGCAGTGGGCGGGTCTGGATGAGGTGGGGAGAGGAGACGAAGGGAACGGGTCAGGTAGGCGGAGGAGTGAGGGCTGTGAAGGGTTAAGGGTACGATTTGAAATCCGACCCTGGGTTAGTGGTTATACATACTCCATAATTGCCCCCTGCTGGGTTGACAGCTTCTGATTCAACCGCGAACTACCCAACTATGCTTTAGTTTAGTACATTCGCTTCTGGTTTCTCCTGACGCTGATGATGCCTCGACTCGTTTTAATCGCCCTGCTCTCGTTGCTGACTACTTGGCCAGTCCTGGCTCAGAATAAACCACCCGCCGATACCGCATCCGTTTTTCGGATTGACAGCTTGCCGCCACAAGGTGTGTTGTTCGACAAAGGCTGGAAGTGGCAGGCCGGAGATAACCCCGATTGGACCAGGCCGGAATTTGATGACAAGAATTGGGAAAATATTGACCCGACGCGGGATATCATGGATATTCCTCAACTGTGGCAGACAGACATAGGCTGGTTCCGACTCCGATTTACGATAGATAGCTCACTTACCCAGAAGTCAATTGCTATGCTGGTTCAGCAAACCGGAGCGTCGGAAATCTTCCTGAATGGTCAACTGATTGGTCGATTTGGCGAAATAAGTGACGATTCTCGCCAGGTTAGAGCTGCCACCCCTGCTAATGGCACATACATCGGCATACCAATCCAGAAATCGGGGGAGCAGGTACTGGCCGTTCGATTTGCAGTGCAGAAGAACCTTCCTTACCTGCTTTTCGCGAATCGACCAAATACCACTGTGGCGCTACGGCTACTAGAAACAAAATCCATAGGGCCTACTACGCAAAGCACAATCACGCACTATTTTGACTTTTTGCGGTTCGGCTTATTTTTAAGCCTTTCAATACTCCATCTAGCTTTATTTTGGTTTACTCCTTCGCAAAAATCAAATCTCTATTTTTTTTTGTACGCCTTTCTGAATGCCCTTGCTTCTATCCTGATTGGCCTTGTCTACATTCAGATTGATTTTGCCGCTACTAAAATGCTCTTTCTCTATGGGACAGTTTTAGCATCACTAGTAGGCTATATCCCGTTCCTAACAGCCGTTTACACTATTTTTAATCACCATAGGGGTATTATTTATTGGTCTATAATGGCATATGCATTATTTAGCCTTATCGTATTATTTACTGATTATCGTAATGGCTTCAATTATGGATCAACCGTTCTCATAGTCCTCATTCCTCTGGAATGTACACGAATAGTTTTTCTCGCAATAAAAAAAAGGCAACGGGGAGCAAACATCGTTTTCTGGGGAGCGGTCAGTTATCTTATTTTTTTTGCACTTTTTTATGTATTCGTCTTCGGGTATTTACCGGGTGGTCCTAGCAGGCTTTATGTCCATCTGGCATACAATATTAGTGCTTTAGGCATTCCAGTCGCTATTTCTGTTTACCTCGCCCTTGAATCTTCTTATACCAGCCGCGCCTTGACAGAAAAGCTTTCGGAAGTCCAGCAGCTCTCCACCGAAAAACAGCAAATTCTCGTCACCCAGAACGAAGTTCTCGAAAAACAGGTAATCATACGTACTGCTGAATTAAATCATTCCTTAACCGAACTCAAAGCCACCCAGACCCAACTCATTCAGCGCGAGAAAATGGCCAGTTTGGGCGAATTGACGGCGGGCATTGCCCACGAGATTCAGAACCCCTTGAACTTCGTTAATAACTTCTCAGAGGTCTCCACGGAGTTGGTTAGCGAATTGGAGGATGAACAGAAAAAGCCCACCCGGGATACTCAACTGGAAACGGAACTGTTAGGCGATTTAAAACAAAATCTGCAAAAAATCACCCTACATGGGGGGCGGGCCAGTAGCATTGTTAAAGGCATGTTGGAACACTCCCGAACCACTACGGGCGAACGCCAACTTACTGACCTCAACGCCCTGGCCGATGAATACTTACGACTGGCGTATCAGGGCTTTCGGGGCAAAGACAACCCGTTCACCTGCGAGTTAGTGACGGATTTTGACTCGACCCTGGGGAAGGTTGATCTCATACCTCAGGAGATTGGGCGAGTGTTGCTGAACCTGTACAACAACGCCTTTTATGCGGCACAGCAAAAACAGAAGACGGCTTCTTCGGATTACCAGCCTACTGTCATGGTCAGGACTGCCCAAGTCGATGGTCAGGTGACAATTCGGGTCAAAGACAACGGGGTAGGTATGCCTGAGTTGGTGAAAGCCAAGATTTTCCAGCCCTTTTTCACGACAAAACCAACCGGCGAGGGCACGGGCTTAGGCTTGTCGCTCAGCTACGATATTGTCACCAAAGGTCATGGTGGTTCGCTGTTGGTGAAGAGTCAGGAAGGAGAAGGTACTGAGTTTGTTATTCAGTTGCCTGACGCAACCGGGCCTTGAGGCAGTAACTTGCTCCTCGTTCATAGGTTGGAAAGAGGATAAAAACAAGTTTGCCTTAACGTACAATTTCTAAACCTTAGCCAACTTCGGAGGCTATAGGGATATAGGCTTATAAAGGTTTTTATGGCCATAAAAACACATCTTGCTAACTTTAAATTTGCTCCGTTTCTGGGTTGGCAAAAAAATGGCTATAGTTCTATAAACCTATACCTCTATGGCCCTGTAACCAGCTTTGCTGGCTTCATTTATTTGGACTCGGCCCTGATTTTATTAGCTTGATTGTCAACACGCCCTAATAAATTCAGTTAAACCGTCGAAAAATAATATCGTCCTTCGTAGCGTCAGGCTTGACCGCTCGAATCCAGTATACATGCCTACAGGCCAGGAACTTGCTTCAAAATCCCTTTGGGTTTGAAGCGAATCCGCTTGCCGAAAACGAATCGGATATAGTCGGCGTTGGTATTGATCAACCCTTGGGAGAACGTCCGGTTTGCCAGTGTGGTTGACCCATACAACCCGCCATAAAAGACATTCGAGCTATAGCCAACCGTCACCGATGCAATTCCTTCCCATCCCACCTGAACGTGACGTTCCGATTCATTCAGTACGGTGCTGCTTCGCTGATGCAAAATCGTCAGACCCGGTCGTACACTAAAACTGGCAAAATAATGCTTGCCCAAAATAATCGTCTGCGTATAGCTTGCATCGACACCCACTGACAGCGAATGCAGATTCAGCAGGCGGGCCTCCGGCCGAAAATCGGCTTCCAGGGCTGAGGGCACCAGCGACGAATCGGCCCGAATAAACTGATAGGTGAAAGACCCGCCGATGCCCCACGAACGGGCATTTTTTCGCTGCTCCTCCCGTTGAAGTAAGGTAGCGGGAATTGAGAGTCGCCGAGGATTGAATTGATACAGCACACGACTCGTCACGGTCTGGCTTCGTAAATCATTCCGGTACGGATAGGCCGAGGTATGGTCGAACCAGTTCGCTTGCAGGATGTCGGGGTTGCTCAGATAAAAGCCCCGGTAAAACTGGTATTGGGCCGAAAACCAAAGCCTACGATTATTTAGATTGATGATCACGCCAAAGGGCTTTGTTTTGCCCCGCCGGTCGATATTATAGCCGAAGAAAGGCAGTTTTATCGTTAGTTCCGTTCCGACCCATTTGTAGTCGAGGCCCAGCCCAACTGTCCAGGCCAGATTTGGTTTGTAGATTAGTGACTGGGGCCTGCCAACCACCCGCAACGAGTAATCCTGCCGGTCGCTGACAGCATACAGATGTAATTGCCGGTGATACGTTGTGATGAAGGCCCGATCAACGCGTGGTGTGGCGGTTTTCAGCAGGGTATCGAGCGGAATGCCCAGCAGCCGAAGCCCCTGCCCGTAACTCACGAAAGGGCATCCGATGAGCAGGACAAACAGTAACCGTCTGCCCGATTGCGCATTATCCATTCCCAAAACAGGAAATCTCCTCATCATGGTCATAGTCAGGCAGTTGGTAAATAAGAAGTAACAAAGTCGGTAAGAAACCCCTCGCCCCTTACTGTTTAGGGTCGGATTTGAAATCGCACCCTCATGGTGAGTAGCGCTTAGCTGAGTCCGCTATGACAATTTAGACCAGGACGATTAATGGGCATTACTACCAGGATTTCAAGAGGCAATACGCGAAATTATTCACCGATCTTGCCAGTTTTGGGTGAACGGTTTTGTCTTTTGTGGCAATCTTCACGTCCGTGAGTGTCTTTTTAGTTAGCCTCCCAAAATCAGCCTCATCAAACAATAACTCTGCATTTAAATAGGTTCGTCCTCCCGAAGAGGTAAGGGCTACTGCCTGTTCCGGCCTTTCGATTCGAGTTCCATCGCTAAAAAGCAGGATTACGCCCTTTCTTAAGGCCGAATCGGGTATACTATACACATCAATACTGAGGGAAAGAACGTAAGCGGTATCTGCCTTTCAATTATTTTCCCAATACCTATAATACTAATTGTTCCTGCATCGCCTATTCGCCCAAGCTGACCTGTAGCCAGTGCCATAAAGGAAATACGGCCATTGAGTCTATCCACTTTCTTTTCGATGTCCTTGCAATTCTGCCCATAAGCTGAATTTATGGCAATTGTGAGAGCGAGTAGAACCTTAACCATACGGATAGCTTTAAGCAGCAAAGTATGCAAAATCTTTCATTTATCCGATTTTATTCGACTACGTGACCGAAATAGCAGATGAACTATAATAGTGATGCTGGCTGGAACTATTCGCGTAGCTACATTAGTCTTGTACTCCTCTATGGATAGGTAAAGATGAAAAATAGCTTAATTATTTTTCATCTTTAAGCATTTCTTACACATGAAATAATTGCCTACTAATTAGTATGTTGTTGATGCCGCTTGCGACCCTTTTTTAATTCTTGGCCGTTTCGGTCGTTTGGGTTTGGGTGGTACTTTCAGCTTGGGCGTCTCTGCGGGTGTTGCATTCTTGCTTTCCATAGGTTGTATTGAGTTGGTGATGTTACTACGAACATGGGGCTTTACTCGCCAGCAGTAGTGGTACAAGAATGTTTTAAGCCAATCATAGAATGGGCATGTTCTGGGTCTGACAGCGTACCGCTTACTAACATGCCAATACCTATATTGATTATAGCTAATATTTAGTGTACGTTTGTATTGTTGTAAAAAAGATCAAAAATGAATACGCCCAAAGAGATAGGAGACTATATTAAACAGTTGAGAAAGCTGAAGGGCTTAACTCAAGCTGCCATAGCAGAAATAATAGGTGTTAAAACCGCTACCTATACCCACTTTGAAACAGGACGAACAAATATGACCCTCGCTACAATAAACAAAATAGCTGATGCTTTGGGGTATGATCTACAAGTGTCATTCAGTCTTAAAAAGCCTACCGGAAAATAAATAATTAGTTATAATTAATGTTTAGTGTCAATTAATGTTAATTATAATCAATATTTCACCTATATTTGTATTGTCAATCAGGAACAGAAAAGGCGCTATAGTACTGAGGAGGTTGCCCGCTGGACCGTATGTACCCAGTTGATAATCAATAAAAAAGCCCGTCGCTACAGTTTCCGAGGCGATAGCGCGGGCGAGTAGTTCACCTAACTTTCTTTAATCAAATGAACACCGAGCAAAACTACGGGGAAGGGGCTTCCCATGCAACCGATTCTGAGCAATCGGCCAAAACTAACCCCGCCCCCACCCAGCAGATTTCCTCTGCCGATACGCGGAGGACTCATCTCGGCCTGCCTACCCATCGGCAGGAATTGGATGCACTACTGTCCGACTTTGTGTCGGCGACTTAGGCGGCTGACAATATCACCGTTATCAACGAACTGTTTTATCTCTGGCTTCGCAAGCGCGAACGTAAGGTGACCAGGGAGTACAGTGCTACCATTACCTACAATACACTGCGGATAAGCACATTTCTGGTGGAGGTGCATGCGCGATGGGAACAGATACAGCCGATGGAACGCATAGAGGGTCGGCTTAAGGCTGCTCAGAAAGGAGGGGTGACCAATGGATAATCCGCAACAGCCCTTGGCGGAGGGCATACCCTTCAACCCTTCCTACATCAGTATTCCGATCTATCTGGCCGTTCAGGGGCGGGATGAGGTGAATTTGGGTGCGTCCCAGGTAGACGTGTTTCTGTCGGCCCTGTTTGCCTACAGGCAGAGCGTTGCCGACTGGCCCAGTGGCCCTCAGCAGAACCTCATCCTGGAACTCATTGACGAAATCGAAATAGCAGCGCTTGATGTGATGTATACTCGTCTTTCTGAATCAGCCGCTATTCTCCACAAGGCAAAGCATAAGCTGCCACCTCCGCCTGCTGAATAGTTTAGTTGAATAAATGGGTGATAGTAGTAACAGCCTCGGCAGTCGTCCGGGCTGTTGTCTTTATCTGGAAATTCCTGAATAGTTTAGCCAGCGCGTCTATTCACTTTGCCTGACGCCAGCCAGTCGTCAATATCGCCTTTTGCATACCAGGCATCACCGCCCTTCTTGTAGTAGTTAAGTCCGTGCCTGCGGTAATACAATAGCGGATTAGCATCCCGGCCTAAATAGGCCATTGCCTCTTTTTCGGTCAACAACCGTCGCCGTTCGAGTTCAGCCTGCATCTGTATTTCACGCTCGGCGGATTTTGCGAAGTGAGCCTCGCACTTATCCAGTACTACTCGTAGGCGCTCGCCCAATTTCTCATCAACAACTAAGGTCATGGCTTTGGTTGATTAAGTTAGTCCGTAATTACCCGTTAAAAACTGTAAAACCAACACGAAGCAATGGGACACAAGGCATTTGTTATTGACCAGGACTTGGCCGAAGATTTAATCAGTACATTGGCTGAATGCAGGCAAACGCTAATCGAGATGCGCCAGCAGTTAGCCGAAGCCAGCCAGATGGCCGACCAGAATACGCAGTTTAGTATTCAGCAGGCGTGTACCTACCTGAGTGGCATTAACGAGGATACGCTTCTTTACTATCGAAAGCTGGGTCTTGATTATTACAAAAAAGGAAAGAACAGCGTCTGGTATCGGAAGGGCGATATTGATGCGTGGCTGGCAAGTGGACAAGTAAACCAGCAGAAACGATAATCGGTCAATCACAGGGTTCAAAATAAGAAGCCACCACTTGTCAAGGTGGTGGCGTTATTTCAGATGATATTGTGAGGCCTTTTCTTTCTATGATGAACAGACTCCGCATTCACCTGTATCGCCTGCCGCAATGCTACAGGCGGCCCGGCTCAGGGTCGTGTTCTCCTCAATAACCTGCTCGTAAATAGCAGTTTCAGTGATCTGGCTACCGTTCTTTTGGCCGAACCGTTCAGCCACAGAGGTATATACCATTAGTGGCGATCCGCTGTGAAACGCTCAGTGTGTGGACTTTTCAGAAGGCTACTGGCTCAGTCTGCTGCAAAGAGATTGATTAACCGGTCATCATTGGGCGTGACGCTCTATATTTTCACAGTCGTAAGAGTGGTACGTACGCCAAAGTAATTACGTAAATGTCAGCCATTAGAGAACAGATAGGCCAGCTAATTCGAGAACGCCGAATCCAAAAGGGGCTAAGTCAAGAGCAATTAGGGACTAAATTAGGCATTGGCCGAACGACAGTTGGCCGCTACGAAACAGGCGACTAAAACTTCACCGTCGATACACTGCAAAAAATAGCCAATGCGCTAAAAGTCAAGCTTACCGTTGCGCTTGACGAATCGGCTACTCCGAGTGTGGATGTATCAATCCATACTACATTAGCTTCTTCATCTTAGGAATACCCATCAGACTGGCATAAACACAGAAAAGCCCGATCAGTTTAGTGATCGGGCGATAGAATCGGTGTGAATACCCAGCGTGTGCTTTTGACGGAAGCCATAGCCGTAGGTCACTCAAATAAATGAAAAATAATTTGTTAGTAGGATTCGACAGGCTTTATCGACCA
>NZ_BAAGTT010000019.1:0-670 GCF_054781775.1 Spirosoma areae
CACCACCGTCAGTACGGCCATCATCAGCGTGACGGCCAATGCTCCTAATGTAAGCATCACGGCCAATCCCTCGCTGACTATTGCTCAGGGCAGCAGCGCCACCCTGACCGCGTCGGGGGCCAACAACTATAAATGGAGCAACGGTGCCACCACCCCCGCCATTGTGGCCAACCAGGCGGGTCCCTATTCTGTCACGGGCACCACCTCAGCGGGCTGCTCAGCGACGGCCTCGGCGACGGTAGCTAACTCGGCGGGCACTCTGCTAACACTGACAACGACAACGGCTCCCAATCCCATTTGTGTGGGCGGATCGGCGAATTTATCGGTAGCCGTTTCGGGAGGAACAGGCCCTTACAGCTACACCTGGGTAGCCCCGGCGGGTGTGACTCTCAGTGGCACCAGCACCAGCGCGGTGACAGCCTCGGCTACTACTTCAGGCGTAAAGGCTGTCACTATCGTAGTGGCTTCTTCGGGCGGTTCACCCAGCAGCACCGGCATAGCCAGCCTGACGGTCAACGCCCCACCCAATGTAAGTATCACGGCCACGCCTTCGCTGACCATTACTCAGGGCAGCAGCACCACCCTGACCGCGTCGGGGGCTACCAATTACATCTGGAACACCGGAGCCACCACCCCCGCCATCGCCGTCGGCCCCACCTCCACCACCACC
>NZ_BAAGTT010000020.1:0-5721 GCF_054781775.1 Spirosoma areae
CACCACCGTCAGTACGGCCATCATCAGCGTGACGGCCAATGCTCCTAATGTAAGCATCACGGCCAATCCCTCGCTGACTATTGCTCAGGGCAGCAGCGCCACCCTGACCGCGTCGGGGGCTGCCACTTACATCTGGAGTAGTGGAGCCACTACACCCGCCATTTCCGTAACGTCGGCGGGGACCTACACCGTCACAGGTCGCACCTCATCGGGCTGCTCAGCCACAGCCAACGCAGTGGTGGTGAAGCCAGCAGGTGGACGGCTGTCAAGTTCGGAGCCAGTCACCAACTGGCAGGTAGTGGTACTGGGCAACCCATCGGTCAACGAGTATACTGAGATGGAACTTCGGAATGCAATTGGGAAAACGCTGCAAGTAAGCCTGAGCGATGTTTCGGGTCATGTGTTAACGGTCCAATCGTTGGCTGTGCAGGATGCCATCCAGCGAGTACGGCTGCGCTTAGGTTCGGCCAGGGGAATATATTTCCTCCAGGTCAGCGACGGGGTGTGTAAACAGACTCTGCAGATACTACGTCCGTAGCCAACATAGGTTATACTGGTATAGTGGTAGTAAGCAATCTCCTGGATAGATTGTGACACTGGTAAACCGGGCCAACCACCCCACCAGTTGGGGGCGGTCGTCTGTCCGGTTACAGGTATTGTTATTGAGAAACCTCGACCGGGGCAACGGTTTGTATCGGCCGCAATGCTACGAAACAATGACGACCTGATGATGAGGTTAGGGGGTATGTTTAAACAGTATGCTAAAGGCTCAAAAGAAGATCAATTTAATCAGGCGGCTCACAACGCCCGCAACAGGGACAGTAACCGGCGCAACAACCTACGGCGGCAACTAATCCGGCACAACAAAAAGAAAGGGGGGCAACAGTCTCTGTTCCCTAAACTTGATGTATTGACTCTGACTGATGAGCAGAGGGTCTTGCTGGACTACTGGAAAAGTACACCCTATGAACTAAAGATGTGAGTACAGGCAAGCTCCTTTTTAAATCTAGCGGGTGTAGACAGACAGGGAGGGATAGCTAAATTCTTTAGCAGTAAGAATGTCTACGACCGTTAGCCCAGCCAAAAAGAAACGCGGGCAAAATTAGGCAGGGGGGTATCCAAGCTTTCATATGTCAGTTACCCCCTCCCTTACCAGACCAGTATCATACGTATGCAGCTAAAGGGCTCTGTTTTTGGTCCCATGAACTGGCCTGTTAAGCCCATTCACTGTGCTGACTAAGTCGACCTGCTCAGACCCTTCCAGTTAAGGCCAGTAGACGAGCGACCATCCTGTCCACAGGACAGTGCCTATATTTCCCTTACTGAGCTGCCCCTTTCTCCTCGGCAGGGCCAGAAATCCCAGCCACTACGGGCTGGCAGCTTCCCCTTACAACCCACTAATAATGCGCACATAAACATTATTGGACGGGTCCCCATCGTAGCTTTTCGTCACATCATCGGTCACATTCATCGTAATATTGGACGAACTGCCCGAATTGGCATTGGTGCGCGTGAGGCTGAAACCCACAACGGTTGTGCCCCCTGCTCCGATAAACTGACCCGGCTTCATCACCAGGGACAATTGCTGATTGCCCACCACACTGCTGAGCGTCCAGCGGAGATTATCCACCGAGACCGGGTTCTGGGTGCCGCCTGACACATTAATACTGGTGATATCATTAGAAAAGGCCAGACTATAGCCCAGGGGGGCGGTGATGGTGATGGCAACACTGCCCATGGACGTGGGCAGCCCAGCGACTTCAAAAATCTGGACCACGAAGTTATTCACACTACCCCCGGCGGGAAAATTAGCCTGGGGCAGCAGCAGGATGGGGGTCAGATCGGGAGAGCGTAAACCACACAAATAAGAAGAACACGAATTATCGGCTAGGTGGCCCGTAACGATCGGGGCAGTACTTTTTCGTTGGGTAAAAGCCGCCCAGTAATACCCAGGCTGGGTAATACGCTGAAGAATGTCCGTTTTTTGTTTAGAACTGGAAACTGCCACAACCATTTTGGTGGCTGGTAGCTGACTTGCACTTGTAACGGTGTGTTGCGCCAACGCTGGAGAACCAATCAACCAAAGACTGATAAGCCCGAGCGAAACGATGCCTTTTGTCTGTCTCATAAGATTCAAGTTAAATAACGTGAGCGAGTGGCAGACCTTAAAATTCATTACTTGTTGTTTTATCATAGCCAAATCGGCGGGGCGTACCCGGCTGCGTGGAGTCTATGATGGAAATCTTTCTGTAGTTGATAGAGAGGGATTCGGAGATGCCAGCACAACCGTTTGAGCAACCCTCAGAAGAACTGGCTGAGTAACCACTGAAAAAACATCCTTCTAAAACATATTGATACACCAAAACACGAGTACCTCCTGTACCTGCCTTATAAAAATTGATTTTTATAACATTAATAGGAACTTTTGATGTTGCAATAGATCGTTGCAGAGCAATACTAGAAATATCGACCGTTTTAGTCACAGTAATCTCGCTAAAAGAAGGCTCAGCAGGAGTACCACCGTTTGGTATTCCAACCCCGATACCATATTGTATGCTAGTCAGTACAACTTCGACTGTTGCCGAGGTACTGGAAGGGAGACCTGATAAACTTGAGGGGATTTCCAGGTAAATACCTTGAGCGAACGTCGTCCTGACGCAGCAGAAAAATGCAAGGCTGAAAATGAGCGTAATGATGTTTTTCATTGGTTTTGACGAAATGATTGAGTTCTTACCTTTTTTGGAAGTCAGTTTTAATTAGAGTTCAAGCAGCCTGAAGGGACTCTACGGGCGTCATGAATCTTAATGCATGATGCGGAGTTTAGTGTTATAATCCACTAGCCAGGCTTCCACCGTTCGGCGCACTTGCGCCGATCTACTGAACATGTTGGTAAACGTATCGTCTCTGCATAAAACCCTATTACGACTGGACAGTCGTGGTGGTTGAGGTTAGTGTGCAGGGTTTTGGTCAGGCGCCTATTGTTGGCCTGCACCCGCTCCAGTTCGGAGGGAGAGTTGAGGTGACAAGCCCAAGATAGTTTGGCAATTGGTAAGATAGGTCCATTCAGCACGGACCTGAGATTGTGTCGCTGGGGTGACAGGATGGTTCGTGGGTAGCCGTATTTCATAGCAGCCGCGTGGGTTTGTTTTGCTGCTACAAATTTGGTACTTCCCAAACGAAAAGGCTTCTGCTATTGTGTCAAAAGCTTCGTGTATTGTTGCATCACTTCGTCTATTGTTGCACGAAGGGCGTTTTTTATTAGTCAGGCAACTTATACTGTCGCATGATCGCTTAAAACTAGGCTGGCAACTTCCCAGTGAGAAAATCAAGGTCTTATTAGTAAGCCCACTCAGGGGTAAATCGTGACACCTCATTAAACCAGCACTACACTGCTAAACCCGACCAACCGGTGGAGCCGGGAGCGGTTGTTTGCCCTGTTACGAGGGTGACCATTGATCAACCGAAGCCGCAGCAATGATTTGTATCGGCAACAATGCTACGTAACAACGACGCTAACGCTCGACAGTCAGTAAATACAGTATGCCAAAGGCTCGAAAGAGGACGAATACAGCCGGGCGGCTCACAACGCCCGCAACAGGGACAGTAACCGGCGCAATAACCTACGAAAACGGCTGGTACGGGCAATCTATGGGCGGGGTGGCAAACAACTACCTTTATTTCCATTATCGGAGACGGTCCGGCTTACTGATTCGGAAAAGGCCGCGCTGGACTACTGGAAAGGAACACAATACGAAACACGGTTTTGAGCAAATAGAAGTATTTCTTGCCTGAGAACGCAGGTGCATGTGTGCGGGAATTGGGGCAAAAAATTCGTTTTGGTTCTCAGTCAATCGCGGGCGGACGTATGCTGATGCTAAGATGACTGAAGTCCTCTACAAATGTGCTTAGGGGCTTTGAGATCGACTCGAAAAAAAATTACATTTGGCCGTAGCAACTTGCGACTTTATGATTAAGGTGGATACTATTAAAACCAAATCCACCCGACCCAGGCGCGGTTATGAACTGGCTAAAGAACCGTTAGCCCGATGATTGGCGGGATAAGGTTAATGTGGGCTTACCCTCGGTTATTCGCCTGACCATGAACATGGATGGTGAAGGGGAAACTAAAACCGATGATGATTAATAATGACTACCCTTAGCACCTAAATGCAATATAGAGGAGCCGTGAAAAAAAGATACAAAGTCACTGAAAAAGGAAGCGATTTTTTAGGTCGAAAAACCTATGATGTAAAGGAGGTTAGTGGTAGTCCAGACTCACCCCTTGAACTACTGCTGTATGTTATTGTGGCAGTGTTCGTGCTGATTCTTTTCACGCTGCCTGGTGGGTTGCTGGCGTTTCTGTTCTACTTTGTTGGTTACTTTTTGAATAAGCGCGTGCAGTACATAAAGAGGTCCAATGACTACCGCACCCGGATAGCCATTGGACTTAGGGTAAGTATCTTTTCAATAGTGGTCGTATTGGTGATGTATTGGTATTCCAATGACTACACAAATCCACATGCCAAGACAATAGCGGGTTGGTTGGAGTTTGATGGGGACGCATATTTAACTTTTTCTATATTGGCGAGTGATGGAATCGTAGGATACGTATCCATCCTGCTCCACGTGCTGGCGGCCCAACCGCCCTCGTATGGAGACGTTGTTCATTATAAAGAAGGGAAACGTTACAGAGGCTAAATTCAATGAGTAACCGCACCCGGCAACGACCTGTTATTAAAGTCCACTGGGACCGCCCCTTTGTCTATCCTTACCAAAAGCAGTTCCGGGGTAATCTGTGACACCCTTAAACCCGGCCGCAGCACTCCCAAACCAGACCTTGAACCACACACGCTGGGTGCGATCATTAGTTCGGTGACGGGCGTAACCATCTAACGGCCACGGCAGCGGTTCGTATCGGCCGCAATCCTCCGCAACGACAACGACCTGCTGATGACGCTCGATCGCCAACACAGGCAGTATGCCAAAGGCTCGAAAGAGGATGAATTCAGCCGGGCGGCTCACAACGCCCGCAACGCCGATAGCAACCGGCGCAACTATTTACGGAAACGAATAGACCGGGCTAACCAGCAACCTACTTTGTTTGATGTATCGAAAACATTACGACTGACTGCAGACCAACGCGCCTTACTCGACTATTGGCAAGGGACACCCTACGAAGTGAAATTGTAATAGGTGGTTAGTCAGCGTTTTGGAAATTAAGAGAATGTGCGTAAATCGGTTGCTATGAAAATCATGTGGCTGGTATTAGGGCTTCTATTAGCCCATATTGTTAGCGGTCAGAATTGTGATCGGCTTGAACGGAAGGTGGATAAGTTCAATGGTACTGTTCGTCTGCATATACCACTGGGTTATCGAAAGGAGGTAGAAGGCAAAATGAAGTCATTTTATAGAAATGCAACATTCTCTAAATCCATTAGAAACGGCGTTTCTACATATTATATAAGCCTAACTGCATACGCAGATAAATCTTACTTAGATGCAACTGGAGTAATAATATTGTTGGATAATGGACAGAAGATCAATTTACCTGATGAGGAAATTGACATTCATGAAAACGAGTTTACTGATTTACATAATGGAGAATAGGTAGTGGTAAATGTCAAGCTGATTTAGTTTGATTATAATGGTTAATAAAGTTGAGTGTACGCGCAAAATGACTATCATCCGTTTTGGCAAAGGACAGCGTTTTACGGGTTAGGT
>NZ_BAAGTT010000021.1:0-1098 GCF_054781775.1 Spirosoma areae
ACAGGACTCACGTCTCGTCGGTGGGTTGGCAGCCCAACCAAACAAGGGTGAAAAGGTCGCAGGCACGTTTGTTTTTTCTGTCTATCTTCCTCATCCATCAGCCCTTGTTGGCGTTGGGTGCGAGTCCATAAATTGGCTTCCATTTCGGCGTTTCGGTCGACAGGCTGTAGGCCGCAGAGGTCAGGTTTTTGCTCGTTGGGCGGGTCTCGTGTGACAACGTGAACGCCCCGGTTAGGCAGGTTTGGGTTTGCGGGGCATCGTTCTTTCGACAGGGTGAACGCCCCGACAGGTCAGCTAATTTTAAATGAATAATGAAGTGGTACTGGTTTGACAAAGCACCGCCTTTACTTTTAGCGAGTTCGCTACTTGACTACTGGGAAGGCGTTGATGAAAACAGCGGTAGAGCAGACACTACAACGTATTGGCAAATGCTGGATTTTCTCGAATCACAATCGAGTCCAACCAGTCCATGCATCGAGGTGCCAATTCAAGATGGCAAAGGTCTCATTATTGATACCCCCTACTGTTTCTCTTGGCTTAATGCTTCTAAAATATTAGTCTGGAACGAGTACTCTTACGAAACTGAAAATATTGACCCCGAAACAGCTAACTATTTTAAGAGTTTTAAGCCTGAAAATTTAGAGTGGCATTCAAAACTTCACTGGCAAGCGGTGCAGACTGATTATCTTTTGTTCAATTCGGCTTATTCGCCAAAATCACAGGATTTCAGAGCAAATGCTATTTTTACCAAATTCGAGGTTGGTAATTATTCCATAGATTTAGCAAGTGTGAAGTCTGAAAATTACTGGTTTGAATTTGTCAAATTCAGATTGGTTGTAGTTTAACGGTCCGCGTGGGTGGGTCTCCGCTGACAAGACGCTCGCCGGTGAGGAAGCGTTGCAGCCCAACCAGGAAAGGGTGTAAAGGTCGAAAGTATATTTGTTTTAGTGAGCTAACTTGCACACCATCAGCCCTTTCGGGCGTTGGGTGAAGTGTTCATCATGTGTGGAGTGGGCGGGCTACTTGCGACAAGGCGAACGTTTCGACAGGCAGGTCAAAACGTGAGTTTTTCAGCTTCCCCCTGACAAAGCGCACTCC
>NZ_BAAGTT010000022.1:0-3921 GCF_054781775.1 Spirosoma areae
ACAGGACTCACGTCTCGTCGGTGGGTTGGCAGCCCAACCAAACAAGGGTGAAAAGGTCGCAGGCACGTTTGTTTTTTCTGTCTATCTTCCTCATCCATCAGCCCTTGTTGGCGTTGGGTGGAACGAGCAAGTAATGCTTCAAAGTCGGGCATCGTGCGACAGGTTGACCGCTCGACGTGGTCAAGTTTAGGCTTCCATTTCCGGGCCTCGGCTGACAGGGCGAACGCCCCGACAGGCCAAGTTTAGGTTTGGGAGCAGCGTCTGTGCGACAGGGTAAACGCCCCGGCAGTCGGGCTTTAAAAAGTAAGGCAGGTCGCGTTCGACAAGGCAAACGCCCCGGTGTTTGCGGCTCGACAGAAGCGGATTTGATGCGTTGTTAAGCTTCGCGCTCGGCACAAAAAAAGCGGATTGGTGCGTTGTTGTCCGCTCCGCGTGGGCCGCTCACCGCTGACAAGATGCTCGCCGGTGAGGACGCTTTTCAGCCCAACCAAACGAGGGTGTAAAGGTGTAACCGACTCGCGTTCAGGCATGTAACTCGCTCACCATCAGCCCTCGCGGGCGTTGGGTGTTCCATACAAGTAGTGCTTGCGGGGCGGGTTCCGTGCGACAAGTTGAACGCCCCGGTAAGGCAGGTTTAGGCTTCCATTTCCGGGTTTCGGCTGACAGGGTGAACGCCCCGGTTGGGCAAGTCTAAAAAGTCTCCATTTTTGGGCACTTGCGACATAGTAAACGCTCGGACGAGACAGAGTTACATTTTTCAATAAAACGCAAACTGTTTAGATGAATTACATCTGGTTAGGTTCTCTTATTTTACTTGGTTACTTCATCTATAAACTGGCCCCAAATGATAATGGGGCTTCGTATCGAAAAGTTGTTGGAGCTTACATTTTATGGGCGTTCGTTAACTTGATTCTTTTGCTAATGGCTGAAGGAGATAGTAGTGATTTTTGGCCTTTTGATGGTTTTAAGTATATCCGGGACTATGATATGAGTGAGTTTGCGGTTTATGTTTTTGGGCCAGTCGTTTATAATTACGCCCGTAACCTGATGAGAAATCCTCGGTAAAATAAATTATGTAGCTATGCAAACAAAAATAGAAGCGTTCGACGATGAAGTAGGAAGAGATATAATCCCAATAAACTTACCTACAGATTATAAGCCAGCAGAAGGCCAATTGATTGAAACAACTGATGGCATGTATGTAGTGAAAGGCTATTACGAAAATAATATGAACGGTTTTGTAAGCCGAATTTCGCTGATTGTTAGAAAGGCTCAATAATTCGTCAAATCTCATGCGACAGGAATCACGTCTCGAAGGAAGGTTATAGCCCAACCGTTGATGACAGGTGACTGTATCCGCGTTTCCGTTATCTTCACGTCATGGATTTAGTCAATGACGACAAACGGTTTATTTCTATCCTTTCGGATTACGGCTTCAAAGTAACTTTTGGCAATGAAGCCGACACGCGGTTTTTGCGTAGAGCGTTACAGGCCCTGATTCAATCGCCGATACCAATAAAAAAAGTCGATTTTATCGAAAGTGAGATTCCGGGCCTGACCCGTGACAGCCGGAGCGGGGTGTACGATGTAGCCTGTACCGATGAAGCCGATAATCAGTTCATTGTGGAAATGCAGTTGAGCAAGTACCCCGATTTTATCCAACGCATGAAGTTCTACTCATTTTACCGACTCAACACGTTGGTGAGGAAAGGACGCTATAAGTTCGAAGGCTTGCCCAAAATTTATTGCATCGGCATTTTGGCCACCAATATCTTTCCCCATATCACTGATTATCATAACGTTGCGATGCTGAGAAACGAAAAAGGTGAACTGATTGACGACCAAACCACGTTCATTACAGTAGAATTGGCTAAATTCAAGAAGCGGTTAGCCGACGTGCATACCGACTTAGACAAACTGATTTACACCATGAAAGCAACACACAAAGCAACTAAACCCAAACAATTTCCTCAGTTCTGGAATGAGGAGTGGTTAGAAGCGGCCATCAAAGAGTTGGACACCCGGCAGATGTCGCCCGAAAAGCGGATGGCCTACGAAATGACGCTTTCGGCGAATGCATTGGCAATTGAGAATGAGAATAAGAAAATTCAAGAAGCGCAGTTGGCGGTCAAAACAGAGACGGTCAAAAATGCTCTCTCGAAAGGACTTGATATAAGTTTAGTAGCTGACATTGCGGAGGTTAGTGTTGAGTTTGTCCTAAATATTCAAAAGCAACTCAGTAGCAAAAAGTAATTGGGCAGCTTCTCGGCGACAGGTTGCACGTCCCGAAGGAAGGCTTTCAGCCCAACCGTCCATGTGTGTAAAGGCTCCTGCGTCGCCATCACCACATGGGGTCGTTGGGTGAACCGAACAAGCATTTAAAAAAGTACGTGAAAATCAGCGTCTCGGCGACAACTTGCACGTGCAGACAGGCAGGCTTTTGGGTCGCCATTTCGGGGTCGCTTGCGACAGAGTGAACGCCCCGGTTGGGCCAGTTGAAACGGGAGTTTTTTACCTTTCCGCCGACAGGCCAGCCGCCCCGACAGTCGGGCTTTAAAAAGTAAGGCAGGTCGCGTTCGACAAGGCAAACGCCCCGGTGTTTGCGGCTCGACAGAAGCGGATTTGATGCGTTGTTAAGCTTCGCGCTCGGCACAAAAAAAGCGGATTCGTGCGTTGTTGTCCGCTCCGCGTGGGCCGCTCACCGCTGACAAGATGCTCGCCGGTAAGGAAGCGTTGCAGCCCAACCAGGAAAGGGTGTAAAGGTGGCAAGTATATTTGTTTTAGTGAGCTAACTCGCACACCATCAGCCCTTTCGGGCGTTGGGTGCTGCCAACAAGTATAAAAAAAGCGTGAGTGTCATCGCTCCGGCGACAGGGCGCACGGCTCGGACAGGATAGCTTTTTTGGCTCATTCGGCGGCTCCCGTTGACAGGCCAAGCGCCCCAACAGTCGGGCTTGGACAGGTTGGGCGGGTTGGGTGCGACAAGCCAAACGCCCCGCCAATTCAGGCTCGACAGAAGCGGATTCGGTATGTTGCTGAGCTTCGCGCTCGGTGTAAAAAAGTGGAAAGTGCGTTGTTGTCCGCTCCGCATGGGCAGGTCACCGCTGACAAGATGCTCGCCGGTTGGGAGGGTTTGCAGCCCAACCAAACAAGGGTGAAAAGGTCGGGGGCGACCTCAGCAGAATGAGCTACCTTACTCATCCATCAGCCCTTGTGGGTGTTGGGTGAACCAAATAAGTAGTAAAAAAGCGTTCGTGTGCCGGGCCACTTGCGACAGAGCGCACGTCCCGACAGGCAAGCTTTAGCTCGTTCGGCAGCTCACCTGTGACAAAGGAGCCGCCCCGACAGGTTGGCTTTTAAAAAGGCTCGGTGGAAAGAGCAAAACCAGACTCGGTCTCAGCGGCTTGTGCGTTGTGTGCGCTCCGCGTGGGCAGGTCTTGAGTGGTGTTCGGCGATAGAAGGAAATTATTAATTTTAGGACAGATTAGAACGTTTAAAGCATGAACAAATTTATTCCCCCAATATTTCAAAGTTCTTCGTTTCATTGCCCACATTGCGGAGTTTTGGCCGAACAAATTTGGGGTTATGCAATTGATTGTACATATAAATTAAAATCGCCAAATGGAGTAACATTAGGCAATAGCTCCTACAATTTACCAAGTACCCAAGTGGCAAAGTGTAGTCATTGTACTCAGGCTTCAATCTGGATAGATGGTAATATGGTTTACCCATTAACTGGTAGCGTAGAGATGGCAAATCCTGACTTGCCCGAAGATATTAAAAACGATTACAATGAAGCCAAAGAGACTGTCTAAAAATAGCATTTTGATAAAAATAAGGAGCCGGTAAGTTTGTAGGAACAAAGAACCACCAATGTATCCTACTGATCTGACCGACTCCCAATGGCAAGTTATTCAAGAA